>CAJYBS010000107.1 GCA_913064795.1 uncultured Gammaproteobacteria bacterium | reverse complement strand
GTCAAACATAAGAAGGGTGTTGCTCAGGGCGAAAGTCGCTTCTTCTGCAACGTTGTCATGATCTAAAAGATCAATAAGGGGGCCGATGTTGTAGCCGCCCAACATGGTGCCAAGAAGCGTCGTCGCTTGCTTTGAATCGATCAAAGGTGACTGAACCTCGCCCTTGGCCAGAGCGGAAAGGAAGCCTGCTTTGATGTACGCAGCATCATCAACACCCGCCGGCACGCGATCGCTCAAGAGCGAGACAAGGTCAATGGTGTTGTCAGCCGGCGGTGTCACCAAAAGTTCTGTGAGGGCTTGCACCTGCTCGGCGCTCAATGCTTTTGGAGCAATGCCCTCGGCGGCGCGTTGCATGACATGTTCTTGATAGGCTTCTAGCACGGTTAAATCCTTCTTCATCGTCCGGTGTTTTGGTCAGCAGAGGCTGGTAGAATGACGCGCAATCTTACACTAAAGTCCCTGTCATTTTAAGCGTCTCTGGTCTTTGGACGCCTAGGTCATCGATATGAAGTATGCGCAGTTATCGTTAGTGCCGACGCCAGATGCCTGGCTGGAACGGGCTTCTGAGCAGGTCGCTGTCTTGCTCACGGATCATGCCAATTGTGAAAAAAAAGCGGCCTCTACCGCCTTGAATTTGATGTACCGATACGTTGAATATCCAGATCTTTTAGATTCACTCTCAAAACTTGCCCGAGAAGAACTTCGACATTTTGAGCAGGTGCTACGGCTAATGCGTGATCGCGGTATCCCCTATGAGCAGATTGCATCAGCACGGTACGCAGGCGCTTTGCGAAAAAATGTACGGACGCATGAACCTCTGCGCTTGCTCGACCTGTTGATCATGTCAGCCGTCATCGAGGCGCGTAGTTGCGAACGGTTTGGTCGACTGTGTGAGGTTTTGGACAAAGAATTGACGGATTTTTATGCCTCGCTATTGAAGTCCGAGGCTCGCCACTTTGAGAATTATCTCAAATTTGCTGAAAAGATCGATGCGCCCCAGGGTGAGGTCGCTGCTCGACTTGAAGTCTTTTTAGAAGCGGATGCAGCGTTGATTTTGATGCCTGATGATCAATTTCGGTTCCATAGCGGGGCGCCCATTTAGACCGAGACCGATCGACTGTGTTGCTTTGCTAATGTTGGGTTTTATTCTTGAGGTTAAGGCACGATAAATCAGGCTATGGATGATTGGCTTGTGGTTGGCTTGTGGTTGCCTTGTGATCGAAGCGGCTCTGACTCACAGATTCAGCCAAAGTCTATCGTTACTGACGGCAGCTCAGATTGGGCGGCCCCAGGGTGAGTCCCTTGGAATAGGTTGCCCCACCCGATCGGCACCTATTTACGGGATGAGCTCATTGCGTGATGCGCTAAATTGAGAAGGAATCTAAAACCAAGGCACCATCCGCGAGATGAATATGCCAGCCGAGCTTGCCCCAGTCACCGAGCACAATTCGACGGCCTGTTGTTGCACTGAGGACCCTTTCGTGGTCAAAAGGACGGTGTGTGTGGCCGTGGATTAATGTGGTGGCCGAATTGTCGATGAGCGCATCAATGACCGCCTGGGGCGTGACATCCATAATGTCAAGCTCGGTTGTGCTGGTGTGAGCTTGACTCTTTTCGCGGGCATCGCCTGCGATTTCAAGGCGCTCTGCAGTGGGTTTCATCAGCAATTGTTTCTGAAAATTGGGATCTCTGAGCATGGGCCGGATTCGCATGTAGGCTTCATCCTGTGTACACAGACTATCGCCGTGCAATAGCAAGACCCGTTCATCATTGATGCGGATAACGTGGGGCTCTTCGATCAAGGTGATACCCGTCGCCTCAGCGAATTCTCCGCCTATGAGAAAATCGCGATTACCCGGCATGAAATAAATCTCAGCAGGACAGGCTGCCAGTGCTTCGATTACGCTCAGGCTCAGCGCTGTTTCATGATCATCACCAATCCAAACCTCGAAGAGGTCGCCTAATATATAAAGGTCCTCGCCGTGCCTCCGTTCGCCTAAATACTTTAAAAATGCGGTTAAGCAGTCGGGTCGAGACGCATCAAGGTGAAGATCTGAGATAAAAAAGAGACTCATTGGCCCGCCTTGTAATTTGACCAGATTATAACAGCCTGCGCGATATTCGTGCAGTGACGTTGACGCTGATCACAAAGATTCAGTAGAATCTGCGGCCTGCGGGAGCGCATCTCGGGTAAGAAGGCTTTTCGGTTAGAAAGCCAACACTCAAGGGGCAGCATCCAAGCAGTGTCGGGGTATAGCGCAGTCTGGTAGCGCGCCTGCTTTGGGAGCAGGATGTCGGGAGTTCGAATCTCTCTACCCCGACCAATTTTCAACAGCAGCTTTGGTGCTCGAACGCTTAAACGGCGACCAAGCGTTGAAGGACTTGAGAGTCGAGCTTTAAGGGGCAGGAGTCAGGGTCGGCCAAGCATGCGCCCGTAGCTCAACTGGATAGAGCATCGGCCTTCTAAGCCGAGGGTTACAGGTTCGATTCCTGTCGGGCGTACCATTTGTTGTGATCTGGCCTCTGTCTCGGTCGATAAACTTTGATTCGATGCTGTCGGATGTAATGGTGGGCGTAGCTCAGTTGGTAGAGCTCCGGATTGTGATTCCGGTGGTCGCGGGTTCAATCCCCGTCGCTCACCCCATTTATTGGGATCAGATAGGCGTTTATTGGGATCAGATAGGCGTTGAGCAAGCAGCGCTCAGGTGGTGTGCTTGGGCTATCCTGGCATCCAGCATCCAGCATTCTGCGTTCCCGAGACTGCTTATTGAGCACTGGTTGCGCTGCCTGAGCAGGCGACCCATTGCGCCGCTCCTGCCCTCACGACTCCTACCATTTCGTTCTTAGCGGCTTGCAAGATTGGCCCAGGATGACCGCTCCTCGCTTCCTGAAGTGGACCCGTTTGTGGGTCGCCTTTGGCTGTGCGCTTAAGGTTGATTTTGTCTGAGCATAGGTTCTCAAAGATGCGGACATAAGCGCTTTAGGGTTCGCCCGTAAAGGAGCTATGATCTTGGCGTTAGAATTATTGGGTGATGCGATGGCAACGCTGATTATTGGGAACAAAAATTATTCATCCTGGTCTCTGCGGCCTTGGGTGTTAATGGAAATGCTCGGAATGCCCTTTGTTGAGCATCTAGAGCCCTTTGAGGGGTCAGATAATTACGATCGATTTCGGGAGTTTTCTCCCAGCGGCAAAGTACCCTGTCTTGTCGAAGACGGCATCACGATTTGGGACTCGTTAGCGGTGGTTGAGCGTTTGGCAGAAATTGATCCTAGGGTGTGGCCTGAATCTATAGCAGCAAGAGCTTTCGCTCGATCAGTGTCATGCGAAATTCATTCGGGATTTACTGCGGTCAGAGCGGCTTGTCCGATGATTTGCAGGACGCAGTTCAGATTTCAAAAGGCTTCACCGGCGGTTGATCGTGAACTAGCCCGGTTAGATGAGCTGATAGCGCAAGGTTTGGAAACATTTAGAGGCCCTTTTATGGCGGGAGGACAATTTACGGCCGTTGATGCTTTTTTGTGTCCCATTGCTGTGCGGGTGAGCGGTTTTCAATTGCCGCTATCATCATCGAGTCTCGATTATTGCGCTCGGTTGCTCGCCCTAGAGCCGATGCAGCGCTGGATCAGTGAGGCCAGGGCAGAGCCTTGGGTCGATGAGCAGGAGGAATTGACGGCAAGGAAGAATGCTGTAGTGCTGACGTCGGACCAAGATTTGTGACGTGAATATCTGCGGGTCAGGTTAAGCAGATTCTGCTTGTGAATGACATTTGCTAGGATGGGAGTCTCGGAAAAAATCAACGTAGCAAGAGAAGGTCTTAAATATCCAGCTCGGGCTTAATAAAACCCAATCTCTAAGGTTGGAATGGATGCTGTGAAAGTGCCCAAGCAGAGTCAGCCATCCAGAGTCAGCCTCAAAGAGTCAGCCTCAAAGAGTAAGCTTCTAGATGAACCTCAAGAGGATGCAAATGGGTCAAAACCCCAAAGACCGACAAGGCTCGTAAGAATATCAGCCATAAAAGTTTAAAAAGAGGACAGAAAGGAATGAACGATATTGCAACACAGCAGGAACCTTTTCGCGCAGAAGTCGCAGAATGGCTAGAGGAGAATTTCCCAAAATCGCTCAAAGGAGCGGGTATTGCGCCCTTTGGAGGCGTCGAGGGTGAGATCCCGGTCCAGGGCGATGCGGCCGACTGGCGTGATCGCCTTGCCAGTCGAGGCTGGGGCACGCCAACTTGGCCTGCAGAGCTCGGTGGCGGTGGGCTCTCCCATGATGCGGCAAAGGTGTTGTCCGAGGAAATGCACAAGGTAGGGGCCATTAACCCAATTCCTTTGCTGGCGGGTATGGGGGTGACAATGGTCGGGCCAACCATCTTGGAATACGGCACGGATGACCAAAAGCAGCGCCATATCCCAGGAATCTGCAGCGGAAAAATCCGTTGGTGCCTAGGCTACTCAGAGCCTAATGCTGGATCTGATCTAGCGTCCTTGGCGACTAAGGCGGAAGATAACGGAGATCATTGGCTGATTAACGGGCAGAAGGTCTGGACCTCGGGCGCTGATATTTCGCAGTGGTGCGGCGCATTGGTGCGGACTGATTCCAGCGTAAAAAAGCGAGACGGTATCAGTTTCCTCATGTTAGAAATGGATCAGCCTGGCGTTGAAACACGGCCCATCAAGCTGATCGCAGGCGCCTCTCCATTTTGCGAAACTTTTTTTAATGATGCCCAGGCGCGAAAAGACGACCTGTTAGGGGCGCTCAATGACGGTTGGAGTGTTGGAAAGCGGTTGCTGCAACACGAAAGAGCCAGTCAAACCGGGGCACGTCCCGCGAGCAACAAGGTGTCAGGCTCGCTCCAAGAACTGGCGAAAGCCTATGTTGGGGTCAACGATCAGGGCGTTCTCAATGACGCCGACCTACGCGGCCGGATCGCTGATCATCTCATGCATACCCGTGCTCATGGGTTGACGATTGCTCGGATTTCTGCCGAAGCAAAAGGCAATCCCGCGGTGAGCGCGGCTGCCTCTATCTTGAAAAACTCTGCGACCCGGGTTTCACAAGAACGTGCGGAACTTACTTTGGAGTTTATGGGTCATCAGGGCGTGGGTTGGGAAGGCGGAGACTATTCAGAAGAGGAGCTCGAACATGTGCGTGGATGGCTCGGGGGAAAAGCCATTTCGATTTATGGCGGGTCTTTCGAAATCCAGAACAACATTATCGCAAAAAACATATTGGGCTTGCCCGAGACGACTCAAAAGGGATAACAACGCGCATGGCAGCATTAAACGAAGAACAACAAATGATTAAAGACCAGGCCTCGGCTTGGGTTCGAGAACAAGCACCAGTCTCTAGTTTCAGAGCGATGCGGGACCAGGGCGATGAGTTAGCCTATTTTCCAGAGACTTGGAAGGCGATGACAGAAATGGGTTGGACGGGGCTTTTGGTGCCTGAAGCCTATGGCGGAGCGGGTCTAGGATATCAGACCTTTGGCTTGGTGCTAGAGCAGCTGGGGCGGAATCTTGTTGCTTCCCCACTGTTTGCGTCGGCGCTGGTCGGAGCGACTGCCCTCATTCAATCGGGCTCTGAGGAACAAAAGCAAGAAATTTTGCCCAAAATCGCAGAGGGCAGCCGTTTGGTCGTGCTCGCATCAGACGAGGGCAACCGTCATAACCCCGAGGATCAGCAATCAATGGCACAATCCATCCCTGGGGGATATCGGCTGCAGGGTGAAAAGCGCATGGTGATGGAAGGAATGGCCGCCACTGATTTTGTGGTCTCAGCCAGAGTTGCCGGGGAGTCTGGAGTCGACGCAATCGGATTATTTTTAGTGGCGGCTGACCATTCTGGAGTGAGTCGGCGTGCCACGAAAACGATGGATTCTCGAGGTTATGCGGCCGTAACCTTTGATGACGTCGAGCTGATGGAGGCCGCACGCCTGAGCCGGGCTTCGGGCGAGGTCGGTGCTTTGGATGGGCTTCTGATGGCCGCTACGGCAAGTCTCACAGCAGAAATGCTGGGAACCGCTGCCGCGGCCTTCGATATGACCTTGGATTACTTGAAAACGCGGAAGCAATTTGGGCAGATCATCGGTGGATTCCAATCACTTGGCCACCGTGCTGCTGGCCTGTATTCAGAGATGGAGCTGACACGCAGTTGTGTCGAAGCCGCCCTAAAGGCAATCGACGATGACGCAGACAATGCAGCGGAACTGGTTGCTTTGGCCAAATGTAAAACCAACCTGTTTCTGCACGAAATGTCCAATCAGTTGATACAAATTCATGGGGGAATTGGAATGACCGATGAATTTGACGCCGGGTTCTATTTGAAGCGAGCCAGAGTCTTGGAGATGGCGTTCGGCACTGCCAGTTATCACAGAGATCGCTACGCGGCGTTGCTTGATTTCTAGTGACCTTGGGTCCTGGTGACGGCTAAGGCCTGACAAGGGGTGCGTGAGTACCG
>CAJYBS010000106.1 GCA_913064795.1 uncultured Gammaproteobacteria bacterium | reverse complement strand
AGTCAGGCGGCCGCACGAGCGTGCCGGCAGCGTCTCCGCGATCGCGCGGTGCCAGGCGCATCGGGGTAGCGTCGGCCGCGGTTGTCGCAGCGTTGGGCCCCCGGCGTTGTTCACCCAGACCTGTAAACCGCCGAAGGTGTTTTCTGCTGCGAGCGCCAATGCCTCGAGAGCCTCTGGATCGGTGACGTCGGTCGTCACGGCAATAGCCTCACCGCCGGCGCTACAGATTTCGGCGGCGACCGCCTCGATTTCGTGGGTTCGGCGCGCTGCTAGAACAACTTTTGCCCCGGCTCCCGCAAAGTCCCGGGCGATTCCTGCGCCGATGCCTCGACCCGCACCCGTGATTACCGCGACCTTGTTGGAAAGTGAAAAACGGTCAAAAATTTCGTTCATTTCGTCGGGCCTTGGGTTCGGTTATGATCGGGCCATTAAAGCACAAATAACGGAGCCGTTATGACCATTGCCTTGCAACATGCAGGAGAATTTACTGCGGAACTGGCCAATCAACTCCTTTCAGCGGTACTGGGCGAGGAAGTCGTGACCTGCAGCGTTGCGCCTCTGGGAGAGGGTGTGGGCTTGATGTCGGCGATCGCTCGGGCCCAGTTGACCCTCGCATCGGGTAAGCAAACATCGGTGGTGCTGAAGGTGATTGCCCAAACTGAAAATGTTGGGATTTCCAAGCAGCTTAATTTTTATGCCAACGAAATCAATTTTTATCGTCATCTTGCGGATCAATGCCCGATCAAGAGTCCGCGCTGTTTGTTCGCTGATATCGACGCAGAAACACAAGATTTCTTGCTGGTCTTGGAGGATTTGGGTGCCGCCGCTGCAGGAGATCAGTTGGAGGGCTGTGATGAAGACTTAATGCTGAAGAGTTTTGAGAACGCCGGTCGCTTGCATGGGCGTTTTTGGGGTAAGACAGATCAATTTCCCTGGCTCATTCCCCAAAACGTGCCTGAAATTAACCAATTCAGGCAGGACGCTATCTATCGACCGGGTGTGGCGCCCACCCTCGAAAATTTCGCAGAATATTTCTCGGGTGATTTGGCCGATGTGGTCACGCGCATTGGTGAGCAGTTTGTGCCGCTTTTCGAGCGATCGATGTCGGGCCCTCAAACGGTGATTCATGGCGATTACAGAATCGACAATATGTTGTTACCCGTGATCAACGGTGAGGTCGACATTGTGGCGGTGGATTGGCAAAACACCACTCGGGGTTGCGGCCCTCACGATATCGCGTATTTTAGCGGTCAAAGCTGCGGCACGGAAATGCGCGGCGATATCGAAATGGCTGCGCTTCGAAGGTATCACGATGTGCTGATTGATGAAGGGGTGACGGGATTTAGCTTTGATGAGTGCTTGGATTATTATCGGCTGAATTTGATGATAACGATGATCACTCCGATCGCAATCTGCGGAACCCTAGACCCTGGTAATGAGCGGGGTGTGGAATTAGGCCGGATTATCTTAGAGCGCTCTTTGAGCGCTTTGACCTCAATGCAGTGCGCCGATCTGTTGGAATAAAATCAGTAATCCCAGCGGAAAGTATTGAGAGCGGGACAATCACAAGCCCCAGCAATCATCTTGCAAGCATGACTTGCCCCAAGAGACTCTGTAAGACTTAAGAGACTGTGAAACCCAAAAGACTGTAAAACCTAAAAGACTGTAAAACCTAAAAGACTGTAAAACCAAGAAGGACGGAGCAACATGACAATGCCTGCTAACCAGCGCTGCACCCGGAACATTAGAGCCTCGGCGCAATCAATCTTGCTGGTTTTCGCAGCAACTTTCTTGCTTGGCGGCTGCGGTGAATCAGCAGAGGCGCCTTCCGCTGAGGCGCCGGTAACCGCAGCGGAGATGGACTTTGAATCTCAATTGCAGCTGAAACTGCTCGAGGCGAAACCCGGAGATGTCATCGAGATACCAAGCGGCACTTACTCTTTTTCTCGAGGTCTTTCGCTGGCGGTTGATGGCGTGACCATCCGGGGTGCAGGCATGGATGCAACCATTTTGAGCTTTAAAGATCAGTTGGTGGGTGCAGAAGGCCTCTTGGTCACAGCGAATGATTTTGTGATCGAGGATTTAGCGATCGAGGATGCGAAAGGGGATGCGCTCAAGATCAACGAAGCTAAAAATGTTGTGATCCGGCGAGTCCGCACCGAGTGGACCGGCGGCCCAAAAACAGACAACGGCGCCTATGGGATTTACCCCGTGCAAACCGAAAACACGTTGATCGATGAGGTGGTTGCGATCGGCGCATCGGATGCCGGCATTTATGTGGGGCAGTCCAAAAACGTTGTGGTGCGCAACAGTCGAGCGGAGTACAACGTTGCGGGCATTGAAATTGAAAACACCCTGGATGCGGACGTTTTCGATAATATCGCGGTGAACAATACCGGCGGTATATTGGTGTTCAATATGCCGAACCTGCCTCAAGAGGGCGCTCGAACCAGAGTCTTTAGAAATCAGGTCAGGGATAACAATACGGCGAATTTTGCGGCCCCTGGCGGCGCTGTTGCGGGTGTGCCAGCCGGTTCTGGAATTGTCATCAATTCTAATGACGCCGTGGAGATATTCGATAACGATCTCTCGGATAACGATACCGCGCACATTATTATTTCGAGTGTGTTTTCAACCAATTATGCCGCCCGGGAAACAGCAGCAGGGTTTGACCCCTACCCAGAGACGATATTTATCCATGACAACCGATATGGACCCGGCGGTGGTTCACCGGACACCCTCGAGCTGAAGGCACTTAAGCTGGCGATGTTTGGTTTGACCGGATCCTTCCCCCATGTAATTTGGGATGGGTTTATGAACGAGGAAAAGGCCATTGACGGCGGGATGGCTCCAGAACTGAACTTTTGTATTGCCAACGAACCGGAAACCGAGTTGCTCAACGTGGATGGTCCCGGCGGCTATGGCAATCCAAGCGTAGAAAAAGCGGCATTTGATTGTCGCCATGCCGCGTTGCCACCGGTGGTTTTGGCGCTCTAGGCGCAGCATATTTTGAGTTGGGGTGTTGTCATGCTTTCACTGTTAGCGCCTTGGGATGAAGGGGGTCGTCTTCGGCTCGGTCAGCAGAAGCGACAAGGCGCGGCACTGATCGATCGCTGTCACCCGCTGGCCCGTCGCCAAGGAATTAATCAGTCAATCTCTTGTCCTCGCCTGCTGAAGGGCTTGCGGTCAGTGCTCCCGGGCAGTTTGGCACTCCTGATAGGGTTGGTTCTTGGTGGATGTGCACCCTCCGATGAATTCACGACCCAGTATTTTGAGACTGAGAATCCCACCCGGTTGTCCGAGTGGGGGGTGTTACAAGTTTCTGGCGGCGCCTTAACTCTCGGTCGTGATGTCACGGTCTACAAACTCGCTAGCCCATTGTTCAGCGACTATGCTGGGAAGCTGCGGACGCTCAGTTTGCCCGAGGGTAAGTCGGCTACGCTTGACCCGCACTCTGGGCGCTTTGTCTATCCCGAAGGCACGGTCATCACGAAGAGTTTTTACTATCGACGGGTTGGAGGCAGCGCTAGGAGCGATTATCGATTGATCAGGACTGCGGGCACTTTTGACCTTGATGCTGAACATTTAGACCTTGATCAGATGACGTTGCTGGAGACTAGAATCTTAGTGAAACGGTCGTCGGGTTGGGCGGCATTACCTTATGTTTGGAATGAAGCGCAGTCCGATGCGACATTGAGCCCCACGGGTGCTTTGGTCCGGGCGGAACTCGAGCACGAAGGCAGTCGTGAGGCATTTGCCTATGTCGTTCCCAACAAAAACCAGTGCGCAGGCTGTCACACCCTCGATCAGAGTAGCAAGGAGATGCTGCCGATTGGTCCGCATCCAAAACATCTTGTGCGGGGGCTGCCCCAGTCCGATCAGTTGGCATCTTGGGTGAAAGCGGGCGGATTGAGTCAGGTCGACCACGCGGCAGCACTGCAGCTGGACGTGCACCCACATTGGCAGGATGCCTCAACCGGACAATCTGAGCGCGTGCTGGCCTACCTTGATATCAATTGCGGGCATTGTCATAGCCCAACGGGCCCAGCGGATACCTCGGGACTCTTTCTCAACGCAGGAACCCTAGATCCTATTCGCTGGGGCGTTTGCAAAGCCCCCATTGCAGCGGGTCAAGGAACCGGTGGCGCCCAGTTTGGCATTGTGCCGGGGAATCCCGACGCGTCCATTATGAGTTACCGATTGAGTTCGCTTGATCCTGGCGCCATGATGCCAGAGCTGGGTCGAAGCCTGGTTCACGAGGAAGGGCTGGCGTTGGTTCGGGCATGGATCGCTGCCATGCCGGGTCACTGCGATTTTGATGGGTCTGCACCGCCCTTGACCTTGGCGTCCATCGATCCCTAACCAATCAGGAGATCAAGCTGGTGCACACCTGGGGTGTTAGCGCGGCATTTTTCAGACCGGTGGTCCCACAGTTGAGACGATGGCTGAGATCTAAAGTGATTCCCCAAATCACCCGTCATAGGACGCCCTAAAACAAGCCTGGGTTTCAGAGATGCACCCCGGAGGAGATGTGCCCCAGGAAAACCCACGAGTGGCCATTGGGGGTTAAAAGCTGCAGTATCCCATGACTTGGCCGATATCAGGTGCTGGATTGAGTGTTTCAGTGAGGGCTCGAGCAATTTCGTCCTATACATTGCCGCCTTAAACATTGCCGTCTCAAACGTACCGTCCTAAAAGTGCGGCCCTAAACAATGCAGTTTCAAACATTGCTGTTCCAAACCGTGCTGCTTTGAACCGTCGCCTCAACGCAGTAAGCTGCGCAAAAAAGGGGCTAATGGCCTTTGCAGAGGACACTCTTTTTGTCACAAGGACACGTAAAAAAGAAGACGCTTGCTCCAAGTGCGTGGCATAATCCCGCCGCCGCGAGGGCGGCGTGCATTAAAAGGGGCGTTTAGTCGGTATCAAGAAAGCAACCGACAGAAAAAACGATGGCAGAAAGTGAGTGCAGATCATCCTGCGTTAGGGGCGCGATGAGCATTGACTAGGGCAAGACAATCAGGAGATATCGGTCATGGTGACAATTTTAGATGGCGGTATGGGCGGTGAAATTCAAAAACGGTTGGACGGTGCAGGGAAGGGTCTCTGGAGCGCAAAAGCCTTGATGGAAGAACCCGAGGTTGTGGTGGGATTACACCAAGAGTACATCGAGGCGGGTGCACGGATGATCATCACCAATACTTACTCGACGGTCCCGAGTTATTTGGCGAAGGCGGGTCTTGAAAGCGATTTTGAGCACTTCACAACGCTTGGAGCGGAACTCGCTCGAGAAGCGGTGAACCGCAGCCAAGAGCCTGTACAGGTTGCGGGTTCGTTGCCGCCATTGTCAGAGAGCTACCGGCCCGACCTAGTGCCAAGCCATGATGAGGCAACCCCTGTTTATGCCGCATTGGTCCAAGCGTTAGATCCCTTTGTTGACCTCTACCTCTGTGAGACGATGTCAACCGCCGACGAGGCGTTTAACGCTGCGAGCCAGGCCAAACAATTAGGCGGCGGCAAGCCTGTTTACGTGGCTTGGACGTTAGATGAGGAGCCCGGCAAGGGTTTGCGCAGTGGTGAGTCGGTAGTGAGCGCATTTGAGCGGGTTGCCCCTCTCGGGATCGATGGCTTTCTATTTAATTGCACCACCCCAGAAGCGGCTATCTCAGCCATCGAAACCCTGAGCGCGCTGACCGACAAACCGCTTGGTTGTTACGTGAACAGAATAAAAGAAGTTCCAGAGGGCTGGACACTGGATAATGAAAGGGCCAGTGTTCGCCGTACAGATCTCACTCAGGACTATTTTGTGGAGTTATCGATGCAGGCAGTCGATGCAGGCGCTTCGATCATAGGCGGTTGTTGCGGCATTGGTCCTGAAGACATTCGCGCGTTTTCCGAGGCGGTTTCGTCCGGCGCATAAGTTGTGACAGGGGTTGCCCGGCTTAAACCTGGGTCGCTCAATTAAAAAAGGAGCCTTTATGTCCAAGCCGCCCTTTGAGTTTGATACTCTGGTGCTGCATGCGGGCCAACAGCCCGATGCTGAGACCCGGGCCCGGGCAACGCCGATCTATCAGTCCGCGTCCTTCGTTTTTGACGATGCCGAGCAGGCTGCTGGTTTGTTCAATATGGAGCAGGCCGGACACACCTACTCTCGGCTTTCAAATCCAACCAACGCGGTCCTCGAGGAGCGCATCGCGCTGCTCGATGAAGGGGTCGGTGCGCTCGCCGTTGCCAGTGGTCAGGCCGCGATGCATTTGGCGGTTGCGACCCTAATGGGCACTGGCGATCATATCGTGGCTTCAAGAAGCCTCTACGGCGGGACACATAACTTGTTGGGTTACACCTTGCCGCGATTTGGTATTACTACAACTTTTGTCGATCCGCGAGATCCCGCTGCCTTTGAGGCGGCAATCCAAGACAACACGAAGCTCGTTTTTGGGGAGGTTGTGGGCAATCCAGGGATGGAAGTCATGGATATTCCTGGGATTGCCAAGGTGGCCCACT
>CAJYBS010000105.1 GCA_913064795.1 uncultured Gammaproteobacteria bacterium | reverse complement strand
TATGTATCAAAGCAGCCGGTTCTACCCGGTCTGTTTTTGCTCGGTGCGGGGATTACGACCGCCTCTTTTTACCGAGAAATACTCCCAGTGCTTGCCCTTGGCCTCTTTGCAGGTGGGGCCGGGGTGACTGGGTTTTTGGGCACTGCAAACTCTGTGGGTGCAATCGCGGGTGCCTTCTTTGCGCTCGCCCTGGTCGGCTTTCGGGCCAAGGGCATGCTGGTGCTTTATGCTTCTTTCGCTTATGGCTTTATCCTTTTTGGCTTTGGGATGGCCAATTCCCTATGGCTGGGTGTCCTGATGATTGGTCTGCTGGGTGCGGCGGATGCCGTGACCGTCGCTGTTCGGCAAACGACCATCATGTTGACGACGCCGGATGAGATGCGAGGGCGAGCCTTTGCATTGATGATATTGGCGGCGCAAACCGCAAACAATGTTGGCACCATCTGGGTTGGGTTTTGGGCAGGGACCATTGGCGCTGGCAATACCATGATTCTGGGCGGGTTTATCTCGATCGCGGCCACGGCCCTGATTTGGATGTTGTGGCGGCCAATTCGAGAGTTCCGATCCGAGACCTGAGCGCTGGCCCTTCACAGAGCGCGCCGCCTTTGAGGGCATTTCAGTCCTCATCAGGCCTGCCGGCGAGGTGACCGGTAGCCGCTGCGCTGCAGCGGCCATGTCCTCAAGGATAACGCGCTGACTTCACAAGGTTTAAGTTTTTGGACTGACCCCAATTGTCTGGACGCAGGCATTCGCCGCTTCAATGCCCTTGGTGACGAAGTGCGCCTTAAAAAACTCGGGTTGGCCTTCGCTTAGGAAATCTTGAGGTGTAAGCACTGCTGAGAATACAGGGACGCCGGTTTCAAGCTGGACCGACATCAGACCGTTGATCACTGCGCTCGCCACAAACTCGTGTCGATAAATGCCCCCATCGACTACCAGTCCAGCGGCAATAATGCCGGCGTACTGTCCGCTGTGAGCTACGATTTTTGCCCGGAGCGGAATCTCGAAAGCCCCGGGCACTTCAATCAGATCGACAGAACGATGATCGAGTCGACTGTGCTCGGCCAGAAAGGCATCCCGTAGCTCATCGACAATGTCTCGATGCCAGCAGGATTGGATGAACGCGATCCGAGACCGGGACGCTGTTTCGTTGAAGTTTGTTTTGAATGTTGTCATCTGTTGTTCGCCTTTTATGAACTGGGTTCAACAACAGGGCAAACGAGGTGGGTGAGCAGGCAAGTGCCTGGTCTATAAGACCTCATTCTCATAACCAGACTTTAACTGTCGGCCCCGGAATCTAACCGGGTCTGCTGTCCCTCTACCTTGCATAATTCAGTAGAAGCGCCCGCGGGCTACGCTGCTGCGATTACCGCCGGTGGGGACTTTCACCCCGCCCTGAGAATTGTCGTTTAGTGCGACGGTAGCGAGTATACGAAAGCCAGATTTTTTTGTATAGCGGTGTTCATGGATTGAATGCTGGGGTATTTGAGAATCAAGAGCGTCTGTAGATTCGATGGTGCGCCTTTCGGTGGTGGTGTGTAACCCATCGGTTGGTTAGGCTGATTCGGAACTTAGACGGCGCTTGATGCAAGGTTCAACGCGGTTCCTGGGAGGCCAGATCGATGAATGTACTGCGCCTGGCCGCGCTGAGCGGGCGCGATAATCATTCTATAGTTTCAGCTTTGGATTTGCAGTCAATGCAAAGACTGGCCTCTGGATAGGCCTTGAGTCGAGGCAGGGCGATGTCTTCGAGACAGTCTAAGCAGATACCATAATCTTTCTCCGCGAGGCGAACCCGCGCCTTTCGAACTTCAATCAATCGGTTTTTTGTAACGATGCGATTGGCTCTAAGAATGCTTTGATTATGCATCTCGTCCATACGGCTGAGCCGGGAGGCATTTTCTTTCAAAGGGGTGGGCTGGGCATCCGACTCGGTGGTTGTGAGCAGATCCGATAGATCACGCTCGAGCTGCTCGAGCCTGTCGCCGAGCATCGTCAGGGAGGCTGCACTAAGACCGTTTTCCATCAAAAGAGCTTAACCTGAGATTGGTTAAACACCAATCGTCTTGGTAATCCTGGCTGAGAAGCAGGGGTTATTGTGCGGCGCAAGGGGATCAGGAGTTGCCTGAACAAGGGCGGCAAGACCTGCTTAAAGTGGTTGATTGAAAAGAGCGTTTGCGGATGCCAAAAAGATTGGCGCCGCGTTTCTGTGCGCCGCCTTTTCCTGGGCCCTGATCGACGCCGGGTTGTTTGCCCTGTGACCTATGCCGCTTCGGTTGAATTGACCAGTCCGCGATTTCGAAGCAAGGCATCGACTTCTGGATCGCGCCCCCTGAAGGCTCTATAGAGCGCCATGGGATCGTCCGAGCCGCCGCGCTCTAAAATGTTCTCGCGAAAGGCTTTGGCAGTGGCTGGATCGAAGATGCCATTTTCTTTAAACGCTTCGAAACCATCGGCATCGAGAACTTCGGCCCAGATATAGGCGTAGTAGCCGGCTGAGTAGTCATCGCCTGAGAAGATGTGTTGAAAATAGGTGGACTTGTAGCGGGGTGCAACGGTTGCGATCAGTCCGATGTGATCCATAGCCTGCTGCTCGACAGTATCGACATTGATGGGTGGGTCGCCCACGCCCTGGTGCCAAGCAAGATCAAGGTAGGACGCTGCAAGATACTCCGTCGTCATAAAGCCTTGGTTAAAGGTTTGCGCTTGGAGAATTTTAGCGATGAGTTCGTCGGTGATGATCTCGCCGGTCTCAATGTGCCGGGCATAACTTCGGAGTACCTCAGGTTCTAAAGCCCAGTGCTCCATGATTTGAGAGGGCAGCTCGACAAAATCCTGTTTCACATTCGTGCCTGCTTGGCTGGCGTAGCGAACTTGGCTCATGAGGCCGTGCAGTCCGTGTCCAAACTCGTGAAACAACGTTGAAACCTCGTCAAGGTTTAATAAGCAAGGCTCGGATTTTGCAAAGTTACAGCAGTTCACGATGATGGGGCGTATATTCAGAGCTTGGCCTCTAAATTCGCTCATCCAGGCGCCGCCGCGCTTGCTGGATCTTGAAAAGTAATCCGCTAAAAATAGGCCAATTTCTGAGCCATCAGCATCGGTGACCGCATAGGCCTCGACATCTGGATGATAGAGCGCGAGGTCGTTGATCCGAGAAAAAGAAATCCCAAACAACTGGCGGGCAACCTCAAAAGCACCGTCACGCACCCGGCTCAATTCGAAAAAGGGTTTGATGTCGTTATCGCTTAAATCAAAGCGCTGGGCACGTAACTTTTCGGTGTAGTACCACCAATCGTGCGGTGCCAACTTAAAATTCTGGCCCGCTTGCTGTATCTGGTCCTGCAAATCTTTCGCCTCTTGCTGCACTTTTTGCTGAGCCGGGGTCCAGATTTGGTCGAGCAGTTGGTGAACATTGCCCGGGTTTGCGGCCATGCGGTCATCCAACATAAAGTCGGCGTGGGTCTCAAAGCCCATCAGAGTCGCGCGCTGCTGTCGCAATCCAGCGATTTCGCCCAGCACCCCCCGATTATTGGCCTCGTTGTCGTTGTCTCCGCACCGGGTGTAAGCCTCATACATGTGCTGACGTAGTTCACGATCCTCAGAGAATTGTAAAAACGGTGTGATCGACGATCGTGAAATGGTGAATGCAAAACCGCCGGAGTGTCCTCGGGCCTCGGCCTCTGTGGCTGCCGCTGCCTGTACACTCTCTGGCAGTCCAATGAGCTGTTCGCGATCAAGAATGAGCTCAAAGTCATTGGTGTCTTTGAGAATGTTTTGACTGAATTGGGTTTCGAGTTGGGCCAGTTGGGCGTTGAGTTTTCGCACTTCTGCTTTTTCACGACTGCCCAGGCTCGCGCCGCCTCGGACAAAATTTTGATACATGTCGGTGAGCAATCGCAATTGGTCTGGAGCCAGATCGAGGGTAGTGCGAGCCTTGTAGAGGTGTTCGATGCGGGTGAAAAGGGCGTCGTTACCATAGAGATCGCTGGTGTGGTTGGACCATTTTTCAGAGACGGTCATTTCCAGTGCTTGTCGATCCGGGTTGGTGTCAGAGGATGCTAAGTTAAAAAAGACCCCCGCGACTTTATCGAGGAGGCTTCCACTCGCTTCAAGCGCCTCGACCGTGTTAGCAAAAGTGGGCGAATCTGGATTGGCTGTGATGGTATTAATTTCCTCAAGCTGGACCTCGAATCCTTGATCGAAGGCGGGCTCAAAGTGTTGGTCATCGATGCGATCAAATGGGGGAATGCCATAAGGCGTTTGCCATTCTTCAAAAAAAGGGTTGCTCATGGGGCCAGGCGCTCGGGTCTGATTCGACTGCAGAGTTTATCAGGAAATGATGATCGATCGTGACATTGCGGCATAGGTACAAGCGGCTAAGGGTTGCTGGGCTGCAAGATTCTCGGGGTGCTGAGCTCTCTGGGGTCTCGCCCTTTGCCATTCGCTGGCAATCTATGGTTTAAGCTAAGCTGCGGCCAAATGTCCTGGAATTGGGTAGACTCCGAGGGGTGACCCTGGGCGATTGAACGACCCAGTGACTATTTCATCGGTAACCCAACCCAATCTAAGAGACCAACCTAAGAGACCAAGCTATGCCAATGAATCGACGTATTTTGCTGAACGAAATCCCCCAGGGGAAACTCACCGAAGCGCATTTTGCCACCGATGAGGTCACCGTTTTGAAGCCGGGGGATGGGGAAGTGCTGATTCAGACCCTGCTCTTGTCTCAGGATGCTGCAAATCGCGCTTGGATGCAGGGTGCAACCTATCGCAGCGCCCTGTCATCGGGGCAGGTCATGTCCAGTGGTGGCCTCGGCCGGGTTGTCGAGTCAAATGACGCGCGCTTTGCGGCCGGTGATATTGTCGCTGGGGATCTGGGTTGGCAGGAGTACGCGGTTTTGCCTGGAAACGAGGTGGCGGCCCAACATCCGCATCAGGGCCCGCTCAGCCATGGCTTGTCGCTTCTCGGCGTCGCGGGTCTTACGGCCTATCACGGCTTAATCAATGTGCCGGGTATTCATGCGGGGGAAGTCTTACTCGTCTCAGCTGCGGGTGGGTCGGTGGGCTCCTTAGTCGGGCAGATCGGCAAAATCAAGGGTGCAACGGTCATTGGGGTGGCTGGGGGTCCAGAGAAATGCCAGTGGGTAGTTGATACCTTGGGTTTTGATGCCTGCCTTGACTACAAAGACACCCAAAGCCCCCTGCGAGATCAGCTCAAAGCCGCAGCGCCCGAGGGCATTGATGTTTATTTTGATAATACAGGGGGGGAGATCCTGCAAACGGCGCTGTTTGCAATGAAGCTCAATGGTCGAGTGTCGTGTTGCGGCGCTGTCTCAATGTACGACGGCAAGCCGCTACCGGGTCCTTATGGGATTCCGGGCCTCTTGGTGACGAAGCGGCTCACGATGAAAGGGTTTTTAGTCTCAGATTACCGACACCTAGATCAAGATGCGTTCCACGATTTATCGATGTGGGCGCGATCGGGTGACTTGATGGTGGTGGAAGACATTATCGAGGGGCTCGACAATGCACCCCGGGGACTGATGGGGCTCCTTGCCGGAGAAAATCGCGGTAAGCGGATGATTCGTGTTGCGTCGGAATAGCCTTCGAGATAATCCTTCGATCTGCTCATCCAGATCATAGTTGGCTGAGGGATTGACGAGGGGCTTTTACAGAAGCGCCCAGACGTTCGCGTCATGACGCCCTAGTTGGGCCAGGCTGATTGGACGAGGAGGATGCGCTTCAACCGTGGGCTGCGGCGCTCAGGCAACCTGAGCGAGCCGCTCAGTCCTAGCGATTTATGGTTGCCGTCCTAAATACTCGGTGATGGAATCAATTGCGTTGATCATATAGTCGTCGTAGTAGGGTCCGAAAGCGACAGGCTGGGAAGATTGTCTGATGATCGCCACCTTGCGCTCCAGATCTAGGCTGATCCATTGGCCGTTCACGCCGAGCGCGTTGATGCTCTCCTTCCCTGGTGTGTCCCGCACCCACCATTGTGCGCGATAACTCCAATGCCCATCTCCTAACAGGCCTTGTGCGTCGAAACTTTTTGAAAATTGTTGTTTGCTGGCGCCGGCGCGAATCGTATCGATGATCGGGGCTGGTATGAGTTGATTGCCTGCGAACTGGCCGTTATTGAGCATCATCGCTGCGAAGCGGGCGAGATTGTTTGGGGTGGCGTTCAGACCGCCGCCGGCGAATAAATTTCCATTTTTGTCGAGCAAAACGTAGGTCTCGTGGTCAGTGCCCAGGTGGGCCCAGAGCCGATGGCTAAGGTCGTCCTCAAATGAACGGCCAGTCACGCGATTAGTGACCCAGTTCAGGGCATCTGCTTTTGGCGTGTGGTACTCATATTGCGCGCCGTGATTACTTGCGCCTTTCTGTAAGGTCATCAGGTAGTCGTAAAGGTTTTCAGGCAGGATTTCACCCTGCTGTTTCTCAAATAAACCCAATACCCGACCGTAACGCTGAATGTCGGAATTAGGGTTGTGGTAGTCC
>CAJYBS010000104.1 GCA_913064795.1 uncultured Gammaproteobacteria bacterium | reverse complement strand
ATCTTATCGAGGAACTCACCGCGGTTGAGAACGTTGCTTTGCCAAGCAGAATCGGCGGCCTTGAACAAGATTCGGCGGTTGAACTGGCCGTTGAGTTGCTCAGTCGATTATCTCTGACGGACCGGCTCAATCACTCTCCCAGTCAATTGTCGGGAGGAGAGCGGCAGCGGTGCGCGATTGCCAGATCAATGATCAATCGACCTGGGATTATTTTTGCTGACGAGCCGACGGGTAACTTAGACCAGCATTCTGCGATGTCCGCCAGCGCGCTGCTTAAAAATCTCTGCCAAGATTTCGGGGTGACATTAGTCGTCGTCACCCATAACTCGGCGCTCGCCAATCAAGCCGACCGGCAGTTAGTCCTGCGCGACGGCCAGTTGCACGTGCCCCAATGATTCACCCCGTCGCCTTATCCATTGCAATTCGATACGTCTCGACTGGGTTAGGCCTCAAAGGCGGTCGGCGGTATGTTCGGTTCGTGAGCCGGGCTTCTGTGGTGGGCATTGTGCTCGGTACTGCGGCTTTGATCATGGTCGTCTCAGTGATGAACGGATTCGATCGGGAATTGCGGTCGAGATTATTAAATGTGACACCCCACCTCACAGTCGATGCGACGGTTCGTTCATGGAGCCTGCTTGATTTTGATGGCCTTCGAAAAGTTTCCCCTTATCTATCTAGCGAAGCGCTGCTCCTGGGTCAACAGGATGGACGCTTGTTTCGCTTACAGGGCCTTTCCCCGGAAGACCCTCAGGTTTCGCTCATTCGCAAGGCATTGAGGAGCGGGCGTTGGTGGACTACAGACGATGTCGCCCCAATTGTCATTGGAGAGGGCATTGCTTATCAATTTGGGTTGAGCGTGGGGGATGCGGTTCAGGTGGCCCTGGTTGAGGTGTCTGAGCAGGGTGACCAAGTCATTCCTAAGATCGTCAGCTTCACGCTGACGGGCACCTATGCTTTGGGCGCGGAGACGGATCATCGATTAGCGATGACGGATCTCGGGTCGCTGTCATCCTTATTGGGGAGAGATCCAGTGTCACGAGTCGATTTAGATGACCCCATGCGTGTGCGCGCCGTCTCCGCTGAATTAATCCAAAGTGGTTTGAAAATTAACAATCGATGGGATTCTGAGTTTGGTGCTTTTTTCCAAGCGGTAAAACTTGAAAAAATCATGATGGGATTGTTGTTGTCGATGCTGGTCGGTCTGGCGTTGATCAGCTTGAGCTCAGGAATGAGGATCGTCATGCTTGAGAAAAAGGCAAGCAGTCAAATTTTAGTAGCGCTTGGAATGACCCCAAAAATCTGTCGTCAAATTTTCTTTGTTCAAGGGGCTGTTTTTGCGGCGCTAGGAATTTTTTTGGGCGCCTGCCTGGGTGTTCTCGGCACGGTAATTCTGCCTGCAATCATGGAAACTGTTCAAAGTCTAACGGGGTTTTCTGTGGTGTCAGGGAGTTACTTTTCTGAGCTTCCAGTTGAGCTTAGGCTGTTCGATACGATGGTAATTCTCGGTGCTGCAATGTTTTCGAGCCTCATTGTGATCCTACTCGCGATTCGATCGGCCAGTCAGCGGTCTAGCCTCTTTGATCTTAAGTGATTCCAATAGAAATAAGTAACGCCGTAGCCGCAACCACCTGCAACAACGCCGCAGGTGAGGCAACCGACGATCAGTGGTAACCAAATCTCTTTTAATCGCAACACCAGCCAATCCCAAGAAAGTTCGATGGTGGTTAAGGTGACCGTCTCTCCAGTAATCCATGTGCCGACTTCGTAGGCAAAATACATCATCGGTCCCATAGTAATGGGGTTGCTAATCCAAACGATGGCAATGGCAATTGGGATATTGCATCGGCGCCAAATACAAAAGAGTAAGCAGGGCACCATTTGAAATGGGATGGGCAAGAAGGAACACACAGCGCCCCAAAAAAAAGCTTCGGGAACGCTCTGCGCGTTCATATGCCATAGATCAGCATCATGGATAAAATTGCCGAAGATTCTAAAAGCTTTGTGTTTTTGCAATTGGCTGCGCTTTGGCAGGAATTTTTTTAAATTCATATCAACGATGTCATGATCTGCAGCGAACCTAGATGCAGTTTTACCCGTTGCTTGCGGGTTTACCCGTGATCGCTTATAAGCGGTTAGGCTCGATCGCTGAATATATAGCAAGGCTGCCGAAGATACTACGGCATGGCAAGCGTCGGGCTGACTCTTTTACTGATTCAACAATGGTCTCTGTTACTGCCTGAGCTCCCAGACAGCACAGCGCTGTGGGTCGGGTTGCCTTTTGCTCTGGCGGGCCTTTGGTATCAAGCACTCAAAGGTTTGGCTGTTATTTATCTTTTGGCCTTTGCTCAGCTCGAGGCACTGAGCGCATTACCGAACCCGAGAGAAATTGTCGCTCGAGACCATGCGCTGGTCCGCGTTGAGGGGCAAATTATGTCTGTGATCCGTGATCAAGGGGAGTTTTTAAGCTATCAGCTCAAGGTAAAGCGCGCAGCGGACCCCGCGCTCGTGGGACACCAGCTGATAATCGCTGATCGGCATTTGGAGCACCTAAAGACCTTAAAATCAGCGGTAAGTTTAGATGCTACGGTTCAGCTGAGGTCCCTGGCTGGCCACGTCAACATCCATCCTCGGAACGATCAGATGTCAACCTTTTATCGTGGTGTAACGGGTCGCGCTTCAATGATCATGATGCACCCCGTAGAGCAGGGCAGGCGCATGGTCAGTCCGTTACCCATTCGTCAAAAATTCTCGGATTGGGTCAACAAAGAAGTGAAAGATCCTCGGGCGAGATCGGTGATCAAAGCGTTGACGGTTGGCCGAAATGATTTCTTGAGCAGCGGGGATCAATGGTTGCTTCAGAAAACGGCAACAGCGCATCTGCTCGTAATCTCTGGACTTCACATGACGCTCGTAGGTTGGGGTAGTTTTCGGGGTCTGCGCTACTTTGGGTTTTCTTACAGGATAAGCCTGATGGCTGGGAGCGCGGCCGCAATGTTCTACGCGTGGCTCGCAACGGGAGGCGTCTCTGTGATTCGCTCTGGGCTCATGCTTGGTTTTTTGATGGCCGCGGGGCTGTTTCGGTTTCCTCGGTCTGGCTGGGGAATTTTTTGGTTAACCTTCGTCTTAACACTCTTGGCTTCGCCAACGATCAGTGGTCTGCCAGGTTTTTGGTTCTCCTTTGGCTGCGTCGCAAGCTTGCTGACGCTGGCGCGGATTCAAGGTGAGGAATCATTAGGGCTTTTTTTTAAGGCTTTGCTTACGATTCGCATGCAATTACTGCTCGGCTTGCTGATGCTACCGGTCGTAACCTATTTTATAGGTGTTAGCTCGCTGATTGGGCCCCTCGTTAACGTGATCGCGATTCCTTTCGTTGCTCTTTTTGTCTTGCCCGCTTCAATTATCGTCCTTCTAATGTTTCTCCTGAGTGAGCTCTTACCATGGAGTTGGGTTCAATCGATCGCGATATTCAGCTTAGAGATTGCAGAATTTTTAGTGATGGCTTTATGGTTTTTACTAGATTGGGCAGGGACAATGGCTCAGTTGATCAATTTGCCCGCTTTGCCCGTGGTTTACCTTGTGCTTTTAGCTGCAGGCTTATGCATTGTCTTTTCTGGCCTAAAATTAGGGCACTGGACGCTCGTTCTCGCCCTTTGCGGTCCGTTGATGGCACCCAAGGTGAACAAGCCCAAGCTAGGCGCTTTGAAGCTTTTGGTCATGGATGTCGGGCAGGGAACGAGCGTGCTCATTCAAACAGCAAATCATTATCTGCTGTTCGATGCGGGACCTAAAACTCGGTATGGTTTTGATGCGGGTGCGAAAGTGGTCTTGCCACAACTGCGGGGCCTTGGGGTCTCTAAAATTCATCAACTCATTATCTCTCATAGCGATGCCGATCATGCCGGTGGCCGAGCCGTGATAGAGCAACGGTTTCGAATCGAAGGGGTTACGGATTCGAGCGCTCAGGCGTGTCTACAAGGTCATGCGTTTGACCTCGACGAAATTACCTTTCGCTATTCGAGATGGCAGCAAGCACAGACGCAAAATGACGGCTCTTGCCAGTTGAGTATTGAAGGGTTAGGTTACAAAATTCTTTTAGCGGGAGATATTGGGGCCGAAGCTGAGGTGGCGTTACTGCCGGATCTGCCTAGGGGTATCGATCTTCTTCTGGCGCCTCACCATGGGTCTCGGTCTTCTTCCAGCCCTGCCTTACTGAATCAATTGATGCCGAAATGGGTGGTCTTTTCAATGGGCCTTGATAATGCTTTCGGTCATCCACACCCTGAAATTGTGACGCGTTATTCCAACCGCGGTAGTCGATTACTATTTACAGGACAACAAGGTGCAGTAGAATTCGCTGCTGATCACAGCGGTATCCAGTTGAGATCCTCCGCGAGGTCTGAATACGCTCGATTTTGGTTAGCATCGCAACAAAACCATTAGTCGTTCCGTTTCGTTAGCCTAACTACAAGCGAACCCATCCATCGAATGGGCCGCACTTTTCATTGAGATTTATTATGGCAGCAGGTCACCCGATTATTGAGCAGCTCGCGCTAGAGCAAATCGAACATAATCTTTTTCGAGGGTACAGCGAGAACCTAGGAACCCCTCGGGTCTTTGGTGGCCAGGTCATTGGCCAAGCCTTGATTGCCGCCCTCAGAACTGTCAATGATCGACACTGCCATTCGCTCCATGGTTATTTTCTTAGGCCAGGAGATCCCTCGCTACCGATCATCTATGAAGTGGATCGAATTCGCGATGGACGAAGCTTCACGACTCGTCGGGTCATTGCGATACAGTCTGGCCAAGCGATTTTCAATATGTCGTGTTCGTTTCAAGTACTAGAAACAGGGCTCAGGCACCAGATGGAAGCGCCGGATGTCCCCAAACCTGATGACCTGCCGGACGAAAATGAGGTTTTTGCATCGCGAACCCAAAAATTACCCGAACCCATGGTCGAAATGATGATGCGAGAGCGTCCGATTGAGCTTAAGCGGGTAGAGCCTGTTGACTACCTTAATCCGATCAAGGGACCTGCAAAACAACACACATGGTTTAAAGCGCGCGTTCCGCTGGGTGACGACATCGCGATGCACCAGTGTCTGCTAGCGTATGCATCTGACATGGGGATCTTGAGCACTTCGACACTGCCTCACGGAAAGTCATTTTTAACCGGCTTAATGACGGCGAGCCTGGATCATGCGATGTGGTTTCATCGGCCTTTTCGCTTCGACGAATGGATTCTTTTTGCTCAGGATTCACCGGCAGCAGCTGGCGCTAGAGGGTTTAATCGAGGAGCGATGTTCACCGAACAAGGTGACCTGATTGCTTCAGTGGCTCAAGAAGGCCTCATCAGAGAAATTGACTGAAAAGTCGAGCGGTTATTGTGGCGTCACGCGCTTTAGTGCCTGAATCAACACTTGTTTATCGCCGTGGCTTAAAAAGCCTCCGAGTTCAGACTCGTGGTTATGGCTCCTAATCGCGACTCGAGCACCGCCCCAAGGGTGCGTGGCTGGCGTCACAAGATATTTAGCCCAATTCCGCTGGTAGACCTGAGCGGTTTCCGCTCGTTTGATGCCTTGTTCGATTTTAACGCTGTGTTCGGTGACGGTGATCACTTCCTGGCGATTGCATTGCTTAGTACAGTAGAACATACACACGGCGAGGGCGCTGAGTTCTACAACAGAGAATGGCAATATTATCCAGGCCCCCGCTAATAAAAAGCCGATGCCGACGGCGGCCGAGACGGCGGTCAGAGTATAGAGTAGGTATAAGTTATAGCGCCAAGTCCACGAATAGTTAGGTCGAAGGACAATCCGCCCAGTATGGGTTTCATCACAAATATCCAGTTCAACCATTGGAGTGCCAACCTCTATTCATCATTAGTTTCTATACTTGGTTTCTGTACTCGGTTTTTAAACCTTGGTTTCTAAGCATGACTATCTAACAGTTGTGATAAAGCGGTCATTAGGCGCGCATGCTCCTCTGGGCGACCCACCGTGATACGTAATTTGTCTGCTAACCGCTCATCTGGAAAATACCTAACCAGTATGTTGTGGGCTTTAAGGCCTTGGTAAATCAGGTCTGCACTAATAGGCGAAGTCTGAGGGACAGTGGCCAAAACGAAATTTGCTTGTGATGGTAAGCAGTCAAACCCGATTTGACGAAGCTGCTGGACGAGATCCTCTCGGTGCTGGCTGATTTTATGCCAATTGTCCCGGGCGTACGCCTGGTCTTTGATCGCAACGGTCGCTAACGCCTGGCTAATGGCGTCTAAATTGTAGCTATCTCTCGTTTTATGAAGCATCGGCTCGATGAGATGCCTAGGCCCGATACCATATCCAAATCGAAGACCCGCCAAACCATAACCTTTGCTCAAAGTCCTCAGTAGAACAACGTTCTCGGATTCAGCTGCAAATCGCGAAAGATCATAGTCAGGATCTCCAATAAAGTTGACGTAGGCTTCGTCGATTACCAACAGCCCCTTAATATTTTTAGAGATTTCAATAAGTTCA
>CAJYBS010000103.1 GCA_913064795.1 uncultured Gammaproteobacteria bacterium | reverse complement strand
GAGGGCGTACTGCACGAACTTGGGACCCAAGACAGGGCGCGAGTTAAGAACTTACTGGTCTACCCGCCGGATACGGCGGGTGGTCTTATGGATACCGACATCATTTCGGTCAAGCCTGAGGCAAACATTGATGTTGTTCTACGCTACCTTAGGCGCCACCAAAAACTGCCCGATAGCACTGATCAAATTTTTGTGGTGGATCCAAAAGGTCGCTATATCGGCAGTCTGCCATTACGAACGATCCTTGTCACTGATCCCCATACCCCCGTCGCTGACTGCATGGAAAACCGCTTTGAACCGCTAACAGAAAAACAATCAACCCACGACGTAGCCCAAATTTTTGAGCGTTACAATCTTATTTCTATGCCTGTTCTAGATGTCAACGGCATGCTACTCGGCCGTATAACGATTGACGATATTGTTGATGTCATCATCGATGAAGCCGATCACTCTATGTTGGGCATGGCTGGCCTCAATGAAGAGTTTGACACTTTTGCGCCCATTTTTAAGACAGCAAGACGCAGAGCGCTTTGGCTTGGCGCAAACCTCGCCACAGCCCTGATTGCATCCTTTGTCATCAATTTGTTCGAGGACACCATCGAAAAGGTGGTCGCGCTAGCGATCCTTATGCCAATCGTTGCAAGCATGGGGGGTGTTGCGGGAAGCCAATCATTGACCCTGGTTATTCGAAGTCTTGCTCAAGGCAATCTTTCCTCCGGCAATTCAAGATACCTGTTAAAGCGAGAGCTCGCCGTTTCAGTATTAAATGGCTTGTTGTGGGCAATGCTCATCGCGATCGGCGTGTCACTGATCTTCCAGGATCAAACCCTCGGAATCATTATTGCGCTGGCCCTCATCATCAACATGGCCGTTGCGGCAATAGCGGGAACCGTACTACCCCAAGGCCTCAAAAATTTTGGCATCGACCCTGCTATCGCGGGAACCGTTATCCTCACAACCATTACCGATGTGGTGGGGTTTATCACGTTTTTAGGTATGGCAACCTACTTTTACGCCTAACATGGTTGCCAAGAAAGAGGATACTCAATTGACGACAAACGAACTAAAAAGCAAGAGCCAACAAAAGCAACAAGCAAAGGAGACAACACGGCTCGGAGAATTGCTGACTCAACTCTCCGAAACCCAGCTTGAAATCTTACCCTATCCAGAAATCCGAGCCAGCATTGCAGAATACAAAAAAATCTCCAAAGGAAACGCTCGAAAACGGCAGATGCTCTATATTGGCAAGCTACTCCGAAGCATCGACCTCACTGTCATCGAACAGTTGGTAGCAAGATACGACAGTGCCAGTGACTACCACAGACTTCATATTCATCAAATCGAACAATGGAGAAACCAGTTGATCAATGATGATCCGCGGGTTATTTCGCAGATTGGTGAGGAGTGTCCCGAACTCGATCGACAACATTTGATGAATCTCGTCCGCGACGCTAAAGCCGAGCTATCCATACCCGCAGAGCAGAGCAAACCCTCTGGGCGCGCCTTTAAAAAGCTGTTTCAGTACCTGAAGCTTTTAAATGATCAGCGACTGACGGTGAATGCCAAGACGGAATCTGGGCCCGGAACCGATGCAGTTCTTCAAAATCCAGAGACGCTTTGAGCACGCCTTCTCCCTCTGGAAGCACAGCAATAATTGATCCCCAGGGACTCACAACCATACTGTGCCCGAAGGTTTCGCGGCCGCTATCGTGCGCGCCTGCCTGACAGGCAGCCACGACAAAGCACCCATTCTCAATCGCCCGGGCTCTCAGCAGCACTTCAAAATGTGCCTTGCCTGTGACCTGGGTGAACGCCGAAGGCACGCTGATGATCTCTGCCCCCATTGCGGTTAGCGATCGATAGAGCTCGGGAAAACGGAGGTCATAGCAAACCGACAACCCGACTGCGCCAAAAGTCGTCTCCGATACACACAAGGCCTGACCCGGCTCGAACGTCGCTGACTCCAAATACTGACCCTGCCCGTCTTCAACAAAAACATCGAAGAGATGTTTTTTATCGTAGCGTGCGACTTCTCGCCCGCCGGGATCCAGCACGAACGAGGCTGCGCGGACTCGGCCCTCGGGAACAGGCTGCCCGTCAGGCCTAACTGCCAGCGGCAGAGTACCTGCAAAAATATAGGCCTCAAGCGACCTTGATTGTTGCTTTAGATAGTCTCTGATGGGACCTTTACCTCCCGCCTCTCTTTGACCAATCGCTAACGGCGAAGGCGCTGCGAGCGCCGCAAAATTCTCGGGCAAGAAGATCGCAGCCACTTCCCCGGGTGTGATTTTTTGCAACTGAAGATCCAGCGCCTTGAGACTCCTGGACACATCAAAGCTGCTATTGAGCTGAATCACCGCTATTGCGACTCCCTCACTATTTTTCATCGTTTTCTTCCCGAGGCGCTTTTTGGCTCCGAATTGAATCATCAAAAATAGCCACCAGCTTCACTTCTGGCTGCTCAAGCGTCCCTGTTATTTCGTATTTGAGGCTCGTGAGCTCATCAATTTGATTCTTGAACACCTGCTGAGCTAAAAACACACCAGCACCCATCAGTGGCCCTGTGACAATAGCGCTGTAAGCTGCATACCACGGAAGGTTTTTGTTCAAGGGCAGAGTAAAAATCAAATCGTTGTCCAAACTTGCGGTGACCAAATTAACGTCACCAGCGAGGGTCAATTGGCTGCCGGCACCTGCAACAATGATAGGGTTTTGTATCGAGACCAGACCCGAATCCACAGAAAACGAACCAGTGACGCTGTTAAAGGCATGCCCTTCTCCCAATATTTTAGAAAGATCAAAGCTGAGGCGTTGGGCGATCTCGGCGAAATCAAATATCCCCAGCAGCTTTAAAGCGCCCGCATCTGCCTCCGCCTGAATGATCCGACCTTGCCCACCTTCGATCTCAACCATCCCCGAGATGACCTCGATACCGATATTCAGGGGGGAACCAGGCCACTCAAGGACGGTTTGAAATTCGAAGTCTTTCCCTTCTAGACCAGAGGCAAACCCCCAAGCTTCCAGACTGTCTCGCAGTTCTGGAACCGAGATCACACCTTCGAATATCGATCGCGGGTCCTGGGAATCCGGATACCAATTGAGTCCAGCAGGCACGTCAATTTGCATTCCTTTTGAAAACACCTTGAGATTATCGATGCTGACAACGCCAGCCGATGGTCGCACTCTGAATTGCCAAGCACCAAAATCTTCCCCGTCTAGCGTTACCGATTCAATCGAAACATCTGCCAACATCAAATCATCCGGAGACAAAATCGATAAAGGGTCGCCATCGGCCGGATCCGACTGAAGATTAACTGAAGCCAGCGCAATCTCCAGCGGCGCTTCGGCATCGTCATTGATTCGAACCGAACCTTCTATTTCATCATTCTTAAGCGTCACTTCCCAGTGGTCCTGCTTGGGATATAGCCCTAGATTGACGTCATTGAGCGCATAACCGAAAAGATCGAAATCCTGGGCCTGAACCTTCACCGAATCTAGACTACTCCGAAACTGCGATTCAACCGAACGATCGCTAAAATCATCAAACCGCTGCAAAAATAAATTCCATGCTTCAAGTGAGGCGTAGGGCAACGCACCGATAATTCTCACTGCATCAAAAGCACTGGCTTTCGGCTGATAGCCCCCGACCTCAATCACACCGCCAATCACCTCTTCGTCCACCAATCTAAGGATACCGCCAGCACTCGAATCGAAATTAAAAGCCAACTCAGACCCTTTGGATTGAAAGCGCTGACTGAGCCGAAATTCTCGAGTATTTTCGGCAGCCGCTTTGCCAAGCGGTGGTGGAATGTCAATCGTCAAACCCTCTAACAAACTCTGGACCTCGAGTTCGGGTTGATCGTCACGACCACCAAAGGGGATCGATAGTCGGCCAGAGAAGTCGGTCTCACCGACCACAAAATTGAGCAGCGTCAATGCCAACCAATCATTGAGTCGCGTCATTTCTACTCGACCTGCTAGATCAATGAGCGTTGTTCCACCATTTCCCGACAACTCAGTCGCAATCTGTGCGACCACTGGATAATCCAGCATGGTGAACAACATCTCGGAGGAAGATAGACCCGTGCTGGATTCGTAATTTAGTCTTCCATTGAGGTCGGACAGGGTCAGTCCAATTTCGGCCAATTCAAGATCTACTCGCTCCAGCACCAAATCAGTCTCAACCTCTGGCTTGTCGCCGTTCGATCCAATCGGCACTTCTAATTTAACAGCCCCCCGAACGGCACCTTTTCCAGACCATTGATCGGCAGCATTTTTAATCTCGTTTTGAAGCGGCGTTTCCTTAAACAGACGAACCAGATTTGCTGCGGGTCCCTCAACATCTGCGAGCACGCTGACGATCGACAAGCCACCATCTCCCGAGAAGGGCACCGAAAGATCGACATTTTCGGCTTGCGTTTCATAGATGCTCGATTCTAGATTCGTCCCAGAGAGACCTCCGTTGGTGACCCCCAGACGACCAACAATATTCGAAACGGGTGGCCACTCGGGATCAAAGCGCACTTTTCCATCCACCATCTCGATTTGAATCTCATAGCGTTTTTCAAGTGCAGGACTCACTCGATCTAAAGACCCATGCACAAAAATACCCGCCGTCCTTGCCGAGCCTCCAATCAAGCTGTTCTCTAACCACCGCACTGAGGTCTTCGGGACTGTATTGGGGATGAAAGGTAGAGCGTCCCTCAACTGAAAATCCCTCGCCCCAATCACGAGACCCCAAGTTCGCTGTCTTCGCTCCGAGGTCATATTCATATGAAGCTTTCCCTCAGCAAGAAGACCCTCGGTCTCTGCCAACAACTTGCCTGAGGTCAACGCAAGCCCGTCGTCGGACATCCGATACGCCAAACGCCCAAGACCTCGCTGGAGCGACCAAGGGCCTTCATATAAATTGCCAAACTCGAGTGCCAAAGTTTCAGCGTTTAAATCTAAGTACCCGAAATCTAGACCAAGTTTGATAAAACCTGCGAGCCCTTCAACGCCTGGGCTCGGTCCATCCATCTCAAGCTTGAGATCTTGAATCTGTGAAACAAGAGAAAAAGTTTCCTTAAATTTGCCCGAAGTGCCGGACCATTGGAGATGGTCAAGACGAAACTTAGGAGCGATGCGATCAAGTTTGGATTTAACCGTCTCAGACAACCCAACTGCTGCCCCTAACTCAATCAAAGCGAGGCCCGCTGGCGAGTCGATTGCCAAATAATCTAGCCAACCCGCCCACTTCGTGATCGACCCGAGATCGTCTGCGCCGCCAGCGAAACCTATACCACCCAAATCGATGGATTGGCTCATAACCTTTAACTTGGGGAGATTGAGCCTAAGATTCAAGGATTGGTCCGCCAGGGAAAACGCGCCGCTCAGATCCGAGTCCAGGATGATCTCAGCGCCCTGAGGCGTCATGGACTCCTTAAATCGACTCATCCATAACCCATTGCCGCTCAGGACGCCCTCCCCCCCTACCGAGCGTGCCCAAAATTCCGCATCCAGCCCATGGTGCCCTAGAGCCGGCACTTGAGATCCACCGAAGCCGATTACCGCTGAGGAATCAGCAGTGAACCGGAGATGTGCCTCAAAATCAGCACTGAACAAAGAACCCTGTGGGGTATCGAATCGGGCGACGATCGACACATCCTGATCGAATGAAAGTTGGCGGGAATCTTTTGAGATTAAGCGAAAGCCACCTGACAGAACCCGCTGCCGGTCTTCGGCCATCAGTCTTAAACCTTGGCCGTTACCCCGGGTCGTCACGTTAAATGGCTGACCTCCCAGCACCTGAAGGTTCAGCGATTCAACTTTAATTTGTTCCGCCTGTTCTAAGAGCCGAACATAGTCAAAACTTCCAGGGACCTCCGGCGCCTTAAAACCACTTAATCGCCAGCCACCTCCAGATACGGATCGTAGTTCGCCGACTAGACCAATCAAAGCCAAGTCACGCAGCACCGGCCCGCCTAAAAGTAAGCTTTTAAGCGTATTCAGTCGCACAGAAACTTCTTGGATATGCAATTGATCGCGTTCATAGAGACCCAGCTTGAGGTCCCGGATCGTCACCTGGGGGTCAAGATAAATCAGGTCAGCGGACACAGTGCCCAGTGACACTGACGTGCCCAGGCGCTGGGACATCGCCGCTTCAAGCTCATCTTGATAGAAAGGCAAACCTGCAATCAGACCTCTAAATAAGCTCAAACAGAGTGCCGAGAAAATCACAAAACCGATGAGGGCAACCCGCAACCACAAGAGACCGTAGAACTTAGGCAAAGGATTCATCCCGGGAAACGACACCCATCCTATGATCATCGACTCGCAGCTCGCAAATACCCGGATCGGATACCGCTTGAATATTGAAAACCCCGTTCGATGCTTCGATTAACGAGACAAAATCTGAGTTTGCGAACAAGGCACTCAAGACCTGAGCGCCTGCTCGAATGTCGATTTTAGCAGATGGGCTAGAACGCATCGTGTGACTCACCAGGGCAGCAATTTCACCCGCCCTACAGTGTGCCGAATACAGTGTTGAACCTTTTGCTGACCACGCTATGCCGATCGCCCCCATTTGTTTGCGCAGACTCAACTTGCTCTGGGTTC
>CAJYBS010000102.1 GCA_913064795.1 uncultured Gammaproteobacteria bacterium | reverse complement strand
ATGGATGGGATTGAGGCAGCCAATCGGATTAGAGCCGAGGTTGATCTGCCGATTATCTTCTGCACCGCCTATTCCAATGATGAAACCCTCGCTCGCGCTAAGGTGACGGTGCCCTACGGTTATGTCCTAAAGCCCTTTGATAACCGTGAGCTTGAAATCACGATCGAGATTGCTCTCCATAAACATGAAATGGAACTCGCGCTCAAGTTGGCCCGGGTGCGTCTAGACGCGACCCTGCGAAATTTGAGTGACGGCGTGATCACTGTTGATTCAAACGGAGAAATTTTGCTGGCCAACCCGATGGCTGCCCACTTTTTGAGCACTGAGCAGTCGGAGCTAATTGGACAATCCGCTCCTGACGTTCTGCAATTTTCGGCGATCAATTCGGGTGACCCAATTATCGACTTGCGCGGGCTCCTGAATGGGAGCAGTAAAGATCCGGTTCACTCGACTCGTCAATATTTGGCCACGAAACAGGATCCGCTGCCCGTGGCTGTCAGTATGAATTGGGTTTCGATTGGCGCTGAACTGTTATTAGTGATTGATCTTCAAAACCTTACCCTGCAGATTGAGCAAGAAGCGCAGCTGGTTCGAACCGCATTTTTCGACGACTTGACGGCTTTGCCTAATCGACAACTTTTTCTAGATCGACTCAATACACGTATGGTGTCGTCTCAGTCTGAGACCCGGGAAGATCCCCAGTCTTTTGCCTTGGTGATGCTCAGCCTGGTTGGTCTGAGCGTGATTAACCAAGGTTTAGGTTTCGCTGCTGGCGATGAAGCAATTGTTGAAGTCGCTCAGAGGTTACAAAGTCTCTCAGGCCCAGAAGATACGGTCTCGCACTTGGGTAGTGGTCGGTTTGCGATTTTAATGAGTGATGCCAGTGACCCTGGAACTGTGCTCGCAACACTGCAAGCAATGCAAGGGTTGGTGCAGCAAAATATTGCGTGGCAAGCTGACTCAAAAGTCAATGTGGTTTCCCACGCTGGATTGGTTTTCGGTCCCGGGGATTACGTTGCGGCGCCGGATGCGATTCGTGATGGCGAGATTGCGCTTGAGCGTGCCAAGCAAGAGGGGAGCGAATGCGTCGTATTCGATGTGGCGATGCACGAAAAAGCAAAGCGTATGCTAGATCTTCGCTCCCAACTCCAAGAAGCGATTGACCACAAGATTTTGGTTCCGCACTACCAGCCTATCGTTGATCTCGAAACCTTGAGGATCGCAAGTTTCGAGGCTTTGGTGCGTTGGCCGCTGCCGGCGGATGAGTATGTGGCTCCCGGGGAATTTGTCCCGTTGGCGGAGCGCAGTGGTCTTGTTCTCTCATTGGGGGATTTGATGCTCGAGTCCGTTTGTAAACAAGTGAAGGATTTTGATGACAGCGGTGTTGATTCGGTCAGCATTGCAGTGAACATTTCCTCAGAGCAGTTCACCGAGCTATTGGTTGAACGACTTGATGCCTTGATCACTCAGTACGAGATTGCGCCCAATCGCATCACGCTTGAAATCACCGAAGGGGTAGCGATGGCTGCTATTGATAGCAACCTTAAGCTGCTTGAAACGTTTCGCGCTCGTGGGCATAAGATCAGCGTAGACGACTTCGGAACGGGATATTCATCCCTCGCTTATCTCAAGCGATTTCCGCTAGATACTTTGAAAATTGATCGCGCATTTGTGCAGGAGCTTAAACCGAAATCGGATGACTACATTATTGCCAAAGCGATCATCGACTTGGGACACAGTCTAGGATTGAAAATTATAGCCGAGGGCATTGAAACCGAGGCCCAGCTGACTTTGCTCCAAGACCGCGGCTGCGTGCTCGGGCAGGGCTACTACTTCCAAATAGCGAGTCCACCCGGGACAGTGGCCCGATGTTATGCCGCTGGACTGCCTCTTGGGCGAGCGCAAACCGCTTAGATGGTATCGATTGGTTTAGGCCAGTAGGGCGCCACCGTCGATGTCGATGACAACCCCAGTCATGTAATTGTTGGTCATCGACAACATGATGGCCTCTGCAACTTCATCGGGCAGGCCAACCCGGCCGAGGGGCATGCCCTTGCCAATTGCGGTCATGGTCGCGGCCTTCTTTTCACCAAAATGATCAAACATTGGAGTGTCGATGATGCCCGGCGCAACTGCATTGACTCTCTGAGGAGCTAATTCCTTTGCGAGGGCCCGGACTAATCCCTCGACGGCGCAGCCAGTACACGAGACTGAAATCATGCCTGGATTGCAGCGCCGCGCAGGTGTGCCAGAAACCAAGGTAATTGAGCCCTGGTCCGCAAGATGAGGGGTGCCCATGCGCACCACGTGCGTGTAACCCCAGAACTTATCAAAAGCTGCGCGAAACTGAGCATCGGTTTGCTCCATGAAGGGCGCTTGCGTTCTTGTCGCCCCAGTGGCTGCGCCGACGAGGTGATCGATGCGGCCAATCGATGAGAAAAGGGTGGATAGACCGTCTGGATTGTGGGTGTCTACCTGGGAAAAATGAATGTCAGGGTGCTCAGATTGCGCTCGATCGATTTTGTCCTGGCTGCGGCTTGCAGCCCAAACTTGTGCGCCCTGCTGCAGTGCCGCTGTCGCAGTCGCTAGGCCAATGCCCGAAGTACCGCCGATGACCACCACGTTCTTGCCGGTTAAATCCATACTGCTTGTCCCCGATTTTAAGAGCTCAAAACGATAACAGCTCTCATGGGAGTTAGGCAAAGGGAGTTTTGATCTGAACTGCGGTCGTGGGATACTCCGGCCTGGGAGGGATTTATGGTTTCAGAAGATTCATGGTTTGAGCGCGCGCTCACTGATGTGGGTGAGGTAGGGGCAGTGGTCGTTGAGGGCGCAGAAATTGTTTACTCGGCGTGGGGTCAGCCGGGAGCCCGAGGTATTTTATTGATTCATGGCAGTAATGCCCACCGGCATTGGTGGCAGTTTGTTGCGCCGTTTTTGGGACAATATTTTAGAGTGGCTGCACTCGATCTATCAGGGCACGGCGACAGTGGTTGGCGGGGTCAATATTCAGGAAAGCTCTATGCTAAGGAATGCCGCGCCGTTATTGATGCCGCAGGGCTTGGCGTTGAGCCCTACGTTGTCGCGCATAGTTTTGGGGGGTTTGTCGGGCTGGAGCTGGGGCACTATTTCGGCAATGACATCAAAGGCATCATTTTTGCTGACTTTACGGTCGCGCCGAGAGAACGTTACATGGAATGGGGGTTGATGCGTGAACGAAATGGAGCGCCGGCTCGCCCAACCCGAATTTATGAAGATCGAGAGACTGCCTTGGGGCGTTTTAGATTAATCCCCGAGCAGCCTTGCGGTCATCCAGGCATTGTTTCTTTTTTAGGGGATCAGGCGCTTAGGGAAGTCGAAGGTGGTTTCACCTGGAAGTTTGATCCCACGATGTACGATGACTTGGAGATGGGGGTCGATCAGGTTGATAAGTTTAAAGGGTTGCCCTGCCGAATTGCCGTGCTGCTTGGCGAGCATTCAACCGACGAGGGCGCGCAGGAAGCCGAACATGTGCGATCCATCACAGAGGGAAAAGTGCCCATTCTGACCTTACCAGGAACGCATCACCATTTTATGCTCGATGATCCTATGGCCTGTTTGATGGCAATCAGCGGGATCCTCAGTGCCTGGGATCAATACTAGGATGGAAATCCAAAAGTTGGCCATTAAGAGACTGGCTGGGATCATGCTGCTTCTGGTTTTGGGGATTTTTGGCGGACCGACCCAGAGCTTGGGTCAGGGAACCGACTCGTCGCTTAATCAGGTCATGATCGAAACCAATTTGGGTGAAATTGTCTTGGTACTAGATCCTGAAAAGGCGCCGGTAACCGTTGAGAATTTTCTGAGCTACGTCGACCAACAAGGGTACGACGGGACAATCTTCCACCGAGTGATCCCGGGTTTCATGATCCAGGCCGGAGGTCATTTCGAAGACTTGTCCGAGTCCCCCTCGAGGCCACCGATTAAAAATGAGGCAGATAATGGCCTCAGTAATCGGATAGGGACCATTGCCATGGCCAGATTGTCAGACATTGACTCTGCCTCAAATCAATTTTTTATTAATACCGCAAACAATGCTCGTCTCGATCATGGGCCTAAGAGTTGTTCCAGGGAAGAGGAGGCAAAAAGTGCAGCCCTCCGAGCTAGAGGATTAATGAAACCCAAGCGCTGCAAAAGTTTTGGATATGCTGTTTTTGGAGAAGTGATTCGAGGTTTAGAGGTCGTTCGGCGTATCGAAAGTTTAGAAACGGGAATGCGAAATGGGTTTTCCGACGTGCCCCTAGAGGCGGTCAAGATAATCACGATTCGGAGGGTCCGCTCATGAAAAAGTGTTTAATCCTTGGCCCCAAACAGGCGCTGTCTCGCTTGGTTTTCGTTTGGTGGACATGTTTAGCCTGCCTCTTAGGGTTTTTCAGCCAGGTTTTTGCCGAGACACCAATCGCCGAACAAGATGTGTCGCCCACACTTGTGGTGGTTCTTTCCGTTGATCAATTGCGCCGAGACCGGCTTGTAGAGGTAACTTCCGGCGGTCTCAACCGGCTGATCAGTCAAGGGCGCGTTTTTGTGGAAGGCCAGCTCGCTCATGCGATCAGCACGACTTGTCCAGGTCATGCCTCGATTCTTACCGGACAGAATCCCAGTCATCACGGATTGCCTAGCAATACCTTTGTCGATCGTGAAACCGGGCAGGTCCGCTACTGCGTTGCAGATGACGATCCGGCGCATCAAACCTTTGGTGGGCAGGGTGGCCGAAGCCCGCTACAGATGCGGGCATCGACGTTGGGTGATTGGTCAAAACAGAAGAATCCGGAGGATCGCGTCTTTGCGGTAGCGGGTAAGGACCGCTCTGCGATTACTATGGCGGGGAAGCATGCCGATGGGGTCTATTGGTTCGATCGAAGCCAAGGGCGATTTACCACCAGTGGCTATTACCATGAAAAAATACCGGCGTTTCTCGATCGTTTTAATGGCGTCGATCCTTTGGAAGATGGCCTCATGTCGAGCTTTCCTGAACGTTGGGAGCATGGCAATGCCTCCGAACGAGATGATGATTTTGAGGGTGAGGATATTCGGTTTAAACGAGTGAGTGGGCACCCTGTTAAGCAGGGTGAGCTTGAAACGGTTGCCAAACAGGTCTACTCATCGCCATTTTTGGATGCGGCTACGATTGCATTGGCGCGAACTCTAGTTGAGGAGAAGTCCTTAGGGCGGGGCGCAGGCACAGATTATCTAGCGATCGGGCTCTCGGCAACGGACACCTTGGGACACCTCTACGGGCCTAGAAGCGCAGAAGCGCTCGATGCGCTGCAAAAATTAGATGCTTGGCTGGGTGACTTTTTAAATTTTTTGGATGACCAGGTGGGACAAAGTGATTATGCGGTGGTGTTGACCGCAGATCATGGCGTCGCCGAATTGCCGGAATGGCGCCTTGCTGACGAAAGGATGACGTGTCCCTCAGAGAACGGGCGCGTCGAACCGACCAGTTTTTTTGCTGGCTTCTATTGGCATCTTTATAAAACGTTTTCCTTCCCGTTCGATGATCCGCGAGACCTGGTGCAACTCGATGGCGGTCATATCTTTGTTCGAGAAGAAGGATTGCAGGCGCTAGAAATTGATCGCCACAGTGTGGTTGAGGAGCTTCAAAATTATCTTCAAACCTTACCTGAAGTTGCGAGGGCTTGGTCGATTGACGAGATCGAAGGGGCAACGGAGGGAGTGGGGTTGCTGCTGCAGCGATCATTGGTTTCTGACCGCGCTGCCGATGTCATGGTTGAAATTGCAGAGGGTTGCTTAATCAGCGCGCTGGGTACAACCCATGGATCTCACCATGACTATGATCGCGACATTCCCATCATTTTTTATGGGCCTGGGATCGAGCCTGGGCGGGTTTCTGGTCCAGCATTTAGCATTGATATCGCACCAACCCTCAGCGATTACCTTGGTTTAACCCCTGACGGAGAGCTTGCTGGCGCGGTCTTACCACTTCGAGGTCTTGATTGATTGGACTGATTGGATTGATTATTCGAGGTTTTGGAGCGAGACTCGGGCTTTGAGTGGTCGTTTTTGGCAGGTCGTTCTTGTTTTGGAAGGGTAGCCGGCGAGCCTTAATTGGATGCAGCATCAAACTTTGAGGAGGCTTCATGCAAATCGAATCCCTAACCCCCCACCTTGGCGCCGTTGTTCGAGGTCTGGATTTGGCTCAACCGCTGGATGACGATGCTTTCGCCGCCCTAAAGGCAATGTATCTTGATTGGTCTGTTTTGGTATTCCCTGAGCAGGTCCTGTCCCAAGCCGCGCACAAAGATTTTGCGAGCCGCTTTGGCGCCCTGCACACACATCCGATGCATGCTCGTCAGCAGAAGAATGACCCACACATTCTAAAAGTTGCGACCACCGCCGACTCCAATTACACCGCTGGCGATGGCTGGCACACAGATGTGACATGTGATGAATATCCGCCTCAGAGCTCTTTGCTCTATATTACTCAAACGCCCGAGGGCGGCGGGGGTGATACCCTGTTTGCGGATATGTACCTGGCCTATGAGATGCTTTCCCAACCCATGAAAGCATTTTTAGGGACCCTTACGGCGGTTCATGATGGGGCTTTGCCTTACGTTGGTGCCTATAAGTCGACGCCCCCCGAGGGCGGTTACCCCAAGCATGAGCATCCGGTC
>CAJYBS010000101.1 GCA_913064795.1 uncultured Gammaproteobacteria bacterium | reverse complement strand
TCATCAACGAGGTCTATGACGATCACGATCAAATGATCAAAGCCGTCCTCTCCGTTGCTGCGGACATCGCCAGCAAGGCACCTATGGCGGTCTATGGCTGTAAAAAGATGATCACCTATGCTCGAGATCATTCAACCGCAGACGGCTTAGACTATATCGCGATATGGAATGCCTCTCATTTCAAAATCGAAGAAATTCAGGAGGCAATGATCGCCAACAAGGAGCAGCGTCCGGGGGAATTCGTGAGTTTACCCAAGCGTCAAAAACGCTAGGGCCCTTTAGACTTAGCCGCTTCAGTCAACCCGTAGAAAACACCGCCTATTGCGACAACCAATAACCCCATCAAGCCCTCTGTGGGTCTTTGAATCAGGATATAGATCAGTGTCCAGAGGGTTAATCCCAGATACAACAAGGGCGTCACCGGATAGCCCCAAGTCTGGTACCGCTCAGCATTGAGCAGACCCAATGCCCGCAACCTAAAAACACCGCCGACGGTAAGGAGCGTGTTCAAACTGAGTACAAATCCACTAAACACCAAAACCGATTCAAAGCTCGAGGTCAGCACCAAAACCATCGACAGTGACACCACCGACAAAATCGCGATAAACGGCATGCCACTTGCGTTGGTTTTGGCCAACCATCCAAACGTGGGGAAGTCCTGCCCAATCACCAACAACACCCTTGGACCTGCCATCAACATTGCGCTGACGGTTGATATCAGGAGTAAAGAGAGCATCAACCCCATCAATTGCCCACCGGTTGCGCCAAAGGCGTACTGTGCTGCGATCACACCAATCTCAAGCTGACCTTGGAGAGCCTCAATTGGTGCGACTGACAAGAACACAAAATTCAGCAAGAGATAAAAGCCCATCACTGAAAGGGTGCCAACAAACAAAACTCGAGGCAGGCGCCGAGTGGGGTCTTCAAGCTCATCAATCAAATACGTGGCTGAGTTCCAACCCGTGTAGGCATAGTTAACATAAATGAGGGCCACCGCGAACGCCCCTGACTTAAAACTCGTGAGGTCACCGGCAGCTGGCAGGCTCGGCAGCGCCACCGGATAATCAGAAGCAATCAACGCAGCAACGCTGAAGACAACAATTAGAATGACTTTGAGTGCGGTAAACAGGACTTGGGTTTTACCGCTGGTCGCTCGGGAGTAACAATGCAGAAACCCCAGCACCCCAACGAGCAGCGCCGCCGCCAGCGTCTGATTGACCCCTCCTACGGCGGCACTGAGATAGGCGCCAAAAGTCATCGCAGCAAGCGCGATGGGCGCGGCAAATCCCACCGTAATCGAAATCCAGCCTGAGACAAAACCAAGGCCCGGATGATAAAGCTGACTTAAAAAATGGTACTCACCACCCGATCGTGGGAGTTGAGCACCCAATTCCGCGTAGGTCAAAGCGCCGCACAGTGCAATAATTCCGCCAACAATCCAGAGCAGTAAAATCAGAGACACAGACTGGATGTCTAAAAGTTGAAAACCCAAACTCGTGAAAACACCCGTACCCACCATGTTGGCTATGACAACCGACACGGCCGTTTTTTGATCGAATTTTTTCATGCTGACCAAACGAATTGAGCGTAATAGATCTTAGCCTGTAAACAGACTTGAGATATACGCCACATATCCCACTAGGAAAAAAATACCTGAGACGCGCCCGATGCTTGCACCAACAATACAGTACAACCAAAGCAGCGTTGCGCAGCCCATCATCACCCAAATATCCATCCTTAGAAATGCTTCATCAACCGGGATATCCGTGAGCATTAACGTCACCCCAAGCACCGCTAGGATGTTGAACAAGTTGCTTCCCAATACATTTCCCAGCGCGACATCGCTGTTTCGATACACCGCTGCCACCGTGGTTGATGCGAGCTCAGGTAAAGACGTGCCTAGAGCAAAGACACTCAGCCCAATAACACTTTCTGATACACCCAAAGAAACCGCGAGGGTTGCGCCTGCATCCACCACCAGATCCGCCCCAAACGGCAGAGCAAGCACGCCAAAGCCAATGAGGCCGGCTATCCTGAGATAAGAGTGATTCCCCTTTGGCAGATCATCCAGTTCTTCGGTCACCTCGTTCAAAGCCGGCAGCGGAATCGATCCCTTGACGCTCTGTTGCAGAAAAATCGCCAGCGACGCCAGCATCGCGATCCCAACCCAAAAATTTAAATCTGTTATGAGACAAACCAACGTAAAGCCCAATGTAACCATGAGCATCCAATACACTTGGTCTCTGAGGCCTTCTTGTTGAGTCGTAATCGGGTGGATCAGAACTGGCACGCCCAACACCAGAAGGACGTTGGCTATATTGCTACCAATCACGTTACCCACCGCAATTTGAGCATGACCTGTCATGGCCGACAGTACCGAAACCACCATTTCTGGCGCTGACGTCCCCATGGCAACGACCGTAACGCCAACGATCAAAGGCGAAATATCGCGTTTCACCCCAAACGCCAGCGCGCCGCGCACCAAGAAGTCGCCCCCGACCACAAGCAATCCAAAACCCGCAATCAGTTTTAAAATCAGAATGAAATCAATCATAGATTGATCTGGCAGGAGACAGATTTGGACACAGAGAACCCTGGAATCTAGGCTCGACGGGGAGAATCCAGAATCGCTTCCAAGCGTCCTTGACCTTTACACTGGATCTCGATTCCACCCTACATCACCTTGATAAGTCCCTGCGGAAATTCTAACGGCTGTTTTCAGATAACACCATCGCCAATTCAGGCAGCTAAGAGACTTGGACAGTGGGAATGAGTTGAGTCGGCATCGCTTTTTTACCCAGAACTTTAAGCGCCAAAATCACAACCGCTGATAGTCCCGTCAAGCCCAATATCCAAGCCAAAGAGGAGCCTGGGTGTTCTGGTAATGTGCCTGTTTGGTAGATCAAAGTCGCCGAGACATACCCCACAAAGGTCGTCCAACCGAAAACCAGACATGCCCATTTTAGACCCGATTCTTTATGCATAGCGGCGATCACTGCCACACACGGCGCATAAAGCAGTACGAAAACCAGGTAACTAAACGCGGCCAAGTCGGTTCCAAACTGCTCGGCCATGTTGGTTAACGTGCTCGATGAATTGCCCGCTTGTTCTGCGGGATCGAGGGCTAAACCCAAGGGGTCGGTCAAACTACTGGTAAGGCTCAGGGCATTGTCATAAATACTTATGAAAGCTGCTTCAGTTGATCCTGCCAGACTCAGGGTCTCGGCGTCAGCGCCTCCGCTGTAAAGCGCGTCGAGGGTGCCTACAACCGCCTCTTTCGCAAAAAGGCCCGTAAACAAACCAACGGTTGCGGGCCAATTCTCGTCAGTTAGACCCATCGGGTAAAAGGCAGGCGTCAGTGTCTTACCAATCTCAGAGAGCACAGATTGCTCAGTGTCCTCGTGACCAAAAGTGCCATCAGATCCCAAAGAATTCAGAAAACTCAACGCAACGACCACCAAAACGATGGTCCGTCCAGCACGCAATATAAAACTCTTGAGTCGAAACCAAGTCGTAAGCAATAAATTCTTCAGGATTGGCATATGGTAGACCGGCATTTCAGCATAGCTCTCGGACATTGAGTCCTCAAAAATTTGCTGTCTAAAAACCCAGCCCGTGAAGATGGCCATGATGATCCCCAAGAGGTACAGCAAAAACACGATGTTCTGGCCCTGACCTTCAAAAAACGCCGCCGCGAACAATGCATAAACCGTCAGTCTTGCCCCGCAAGACATAAACGGCGCCATCGCTATCGTCATCAGACGGTCATTTTCCTTCGAGAGCGTACGCGTCGCCATCACCGCGGGCACATTGCATCCAAACCCAACAATTAGAGGCACGAATGCACTGCCCGGAAGGCCAATACTGATCATCAATCGATCAATCACAAACGCGGCTCGGGCCATATAGCCGGAATCTTCCATAATCGATAAGCACAAAAACAGGAACCCGATCACTGGAATAAAGGTAGCGACAAGCTGGATTCCGCCCCCTAAACCTTGGCTGATTAACACCGACATCCAAACCGGAATCCCGATGTAATCGAGCAATTGCTCAGACCCCGTTACGAACACAGCACCAAATAAAATGTCAAAAAAATCGATGAAAACGGCGCCCAAGTTAATGGCCACCGTAAACATTAGGTACATCGCGCCTAAAAATATAGGAATACCCAACCATCGATTTAAAACCACCTGATCGATCCGCTCACTGGGCTGATGCATAACCTGTCGAACTTGAGTGACCCCTAGCCCGATTTCCACCGCACGGTGATACCGTTTCCTATTTTCTTCCAGGGACCCTTCCGCCTCTCCTTGCTGCGGGGGCCGCCGAGGTTGTGAGGTGGACAATGGAAGATCGCGCAGAGCAGCCGCCTCCGAAGCCCCGCTGAGATGCTGCAGGAGCGCCTCAAGACCTGAGCTGCGTGAGGCAATCATCGGAATCACTGGAACGCCCAGCGCCTTTGATAACGCCTCCGGGTCAACCGTCAGACCCGCTCTTTCGGCCACATCGATCATGTTCAAAGCAACAACCACGGGTCGCTGAAAATCGAGAAGCTGCTGGGTGAGAACGAGATGACGCTCTAGATTGCTCGCGTCGATAATGTTCACAATCAAGTCACATTCACCGGCTTCGACAAACTTCCGGGCTATGTCCTCGTCCATTCCGCCAAGGGACTGATCAAGGGAATAGATCCCGGGAAGGTCAATCACCTCCAATCGGTCCGAACCAATTTTCAATGAACCTGATTTTCGTTCAACGGTGACACCAGGCCAATTTCCCACACGCTGTTGGGAGCCTGTGAGCGCATTAAATAACGTGCTTTTCCCACAATTGGGATTGCCAAGCAGACCGATGGTTTTGAGCATCATGGGAAGGCGCCGATCAAGACACCATGTCGACATCGATATGCGCTGCATCGCGCTTTCGAATGCTTAAGAGCGATGGCCCCACGCGCACCTGGAGCGGGTCACCCAGGGGCGCTTCCCGAAGGACCTTAATCTCAACGCCTGGAAAAATCCCTAGGGCGTAGAGTTTCGACTGAAGTTCAAGCGACGCAGCCTCAGACCTGGCAATCCGACCTGTCGCACCAAGATTCATATTCACCAGCTTCATGTGACGCATCCTCGAGCGCAAAACCTGCGCCATCAGCTAAATGCGAATTATTATCATTTACAAGCGAAAAGTAAATCCCTTCAGGATGATCCGCCCTCAGAGTTCTGCGCAGATATGCCCGCCGTCGACGACCACCACCGAGCCTGTCATGTACGTCGAAGCATCAGAGGCTAACAAGAGAAGCGGACCGTCAAGATCTGAAAATTCACCATAGCGGCGCATTGGAATGCCTTTAACAAATTCCGAGGAGCGCTCGCTCTCAAGCAAAACCCGGGAGACATCGGTCAAGATGTAACCTGGCGCTAAAGCGTTCACACGCACCCCATAGCGCGCACCCTCGAGCGCCATAATCTCAGTCGCCTTGACCAAGGCGGCTTTGGAAACCGCATAAGGAAACTGCCCTTTGATCGTTCGGTAGGCTGTGATCGAAGCAATATTAACAATACTCCCGGTCCCGCCCTGCTCGGCGACCCATTGAGTGTAGAACTTAGACAACCGCCATGCGGCTTTCAAATTGGTATCAAACACATAGTCCCAATCCTCGTCATCGATCATGGTGTAGGTTTTTGCACCCGCCTCAACCCCCGCATTGTTGATCAGCACATCAATACCACCAAAAGCCTCAACGGCCCCAGTAAGAAAGTTTTTGGCGGAATCAACATCACGCACATCGAGGGGCAGGCCCAATACTTCATGTCCAGCTGCGCTCAGTTCATCCACCCGGGCCTGAATCTTGTCCACCCGACGAGCACCCAGCACCACCCGCGCGCCGGCGCGCCCTAGTACGCCCGCAAAATGATGACCAAACCCCGAGGACGCACCCGTGACCAGAACCGTTTTACCCGTTAGAGAAAATATCGACATAGATCGCCTCTTTGTGTTCGCACCTTTGGGATCAACCCTCTGTGCACTGAATCTTGATGGAAATTTATAGCTTACTGCTCATCTCAGCGACTGAGTGCGCGCTTAAACCCCGAATAATTGGGCTGGTCAATGGCGATTTGATTCACCACCGTTGTGCGCAAGTGGGCTTGAATTCGCTCGTCCGACAAGGGGATCGAGCCCTCCCTTAATTACTGCGGCAGCCTTGATCTCAAAGTCATGAGATCGTCACCTGTTCCAAAATAGGCCTGCAATCGATCCAATTCTTCGACTTGATGCTGCCCCCCCAGTGCCAACTCGCGCAAAACAATGTCAAGGGAATTGCCTGCTACCCGCGCGAGAAACTGTGATCGCCCCTTGAGATTGACCATCGCATCGTCTCGCAGATAATCCCGCACACTCTGAATCAATTCACGCTGACTGGGCATTTCAGCAACTTCTCGACCCGGAGCGACAACAAGTTCAGCAGCGCCAGGAATCAACAAATTAACGCAATCAACCTGGCATTCAGACGTCCGACGACCAATTGCCGGACGTTCTACGGATTGATCCGGGCCCGACCGATAATGCTCTGCCATTCCCAGGCAACCGATGGCCCACCAAAAAGAGCCGAACACCTCCCAAAATTCAACGTGCTCGGGATCGCCCTCACTGCCCCGGCCTTCCGACTAGCCCTCAACAACGTCCTCATCCTC
>CAJYBS010000100.1 GCA_913064795.1 uncultured Gammaproteobacteria bacterium | reverse complement strand
TCATCACCATGCTCATCACCATGCTCATCACCATGCTCATCACCGTGTTCATCAGCATGGACGGGGATGCCGTATAGGCTTTCTTGATGGGCATAAGAGGCGCCCACATAGCCCCAGTCACCGGTTTTGGAGAGCCCAAGTGTGTGGCTCTCGCGCAGGGTGTCAGAATTCATTAAGCGCTTGAGCGCTTCCTCTTCATGGTCGTCATCGCTGTGGTCTTCTTCCTCGTGGTGGTCTCCCTCATGATCTTCCTCGTGGGTGAGCGCTCCCGTGGGGACTTTGTAGTCATTGAGGTTGCTGTAACTGCCCGCGTAGCTGACGTTCAGCCCGGCAATATGATTGCTGAAAGCAAGGGATCCCCCATCGCCATCATTGACCGATTGTGTTTCTCCAGAGATTTGGAACTCAAGTGCCTCAAAGTCTTTGCGTGCAATTGATCGGTCAACAATATTGACGATGCCGCCAATCGAGCCATTTGAGAAAAGTAAGGAGGCCGGGCCTCTAATCACCTCGATTTGCTGCGCATGACGGGTCTCAACTTCGTTGAGATGATCGCCCCCCAAATTAGAGACGTCTCGAGCAACCATGCCGTTTTGTAAGACGCGAACTCGGCTGCCACTGAGGCCGCGGATCACGGGTTGGCCAACGCCTGAGCCATAATCGGCGGTTGTAACGCCCAGCAGCGTGTCAAGAGAGTCCCCCAAACTTAACACCGGAAGCTGAGCCAGAGATCCCTGATCGACAACGTGTAGGGGCGTCGCGTTGCTGTCGGCATTTTGATGGAGCAGCGACGCTTGAACGACGATTTCTTCTAGCGCTGGATTAGAGGTGGGGGCGGATTCAGCCCGCAACATAGCGGGTTGAGCGATGAGTGCAATGGATAGGGTCAAAAGGGACCAATGGTTGATTCTGTTCATGATAACTTTCCCAATAAAACGGTCAGCCAGCCTCTTAGGTTCTGCCAAGGTGTGCTCTGACAGCCTAAATGAGGGGAGTGCTTTGCCGCTGAAACAATTCTATAACCGGTAAACAGCGATCATTAAGGGGTTGGAGCTCACCCTCAGTGTCACTGTTCGGGCTTAAAAGCACGAAATGTTTTAGGAAATAGGAGGGGCTCGGGCTTGAGGAGCAAACAGGGTCAGATCGGTCAAAGGATCTGGGCCAGCAGACAGGGTCCGGTTGCTCTTGGGTTGGGGTGATGTCGAGACCGCTGGGCTGAGATCGCCACAGGAGTCTGAGCCGAGAACGCAGACCGTGCAGTCGGTATCGATACCATCGGTGTGCACATGCGACGCACCAACATTAATGCTGGTGAGCAGCAGGGCGACTGCCATAAGGAGAAGGTTCTGGCGCAATGTCTGGCTCATCGGCGGGATAATAGAGAGTTGTATTTCATTCTGTCAAGACAATTCCATTGCCGGCTTGATAAGGGCGCTCGATGGCCGCTCTTTTTGGCCAACTTCTGCTCTGCGGAAGACATTCTGAAAGGCACAAGCGAGGCGTCATGACGGATCATCTCTGGTCAGTAAATCCTTCTTGTAGTGGTCCGCTAGTGTCTCCCATGCCAACTTGCGCTCTCCTTTTTCTGAGACAAGGCCCTTTCTGTTGAAGTAATCCTGGATGCCGGGCAGCGGCCTTTTAGGCGTGCGAAAATCTTTAATGATCCAGGGCGAGAGTCCGCGAACAAATCGAATGCCCTGCATCATGGCCAGCTGCTCTTCGTAGACACTGCGCTGATAGTCTTCAGTCCAGCGCTCGGTGGGTGCCCCCCGTCGCCCCTTCGGTGCGCCGGCCCCAAATTCGCTCATAATGAGGGGTTTGTTCATCGCGGAATACCAGCGCGAACCTTGGATATCTTCAAGCTTGGTGTAATACCAGCCTAAGTATTGGTTGCATCCCATCACATCGAGCTGCTCAGCGAGCGGGTCATCGAGGGTATAGGTGCGGATGGTTTCTCCGTTTTCTTCGATCTTTTCGGGTCGCATAAACATCGCTGCTGTCACGAGTCGTGATGGATCTAAGTCCTTGGCGGTTCGAACCAGCTCGGACAGAAAGGCCGTCCTCGCCTCTGAAACCGGCGTCTCGTTTGCGACAGACCATAAAATGACACTGGCGCAGTTGCGATCGCGTTCAATCATTTCTGTCAGTTGATTGCGCGCATTGTTTAAGACATCAGTGCTTTCCCAATTGATACCCCAGTACACCGGGACTTTACACCATAGTAGGATGCCGAGTTCATCAGCGACTCGGGTCATGAAATCGTTGTGGGTGTAGTGCGCGAGACGAACAAAGTTACAACCCAGGGCCTTGGCCTCGTTGAAGATCGCCCTCGCATCCGCCTCGCTGTTTGCGCGCCTCGCCTCGGTTAAGGCCTCTTCATGAGACGAAATGCCTTTTAGAAAAATCGACTCCCCGTTGAGCAGAATATTTTCTCCGTCGGTCTTGATGGATCTGAATCCAATTTGGTCACTGATGGTGTCAGCCTCCACTCGAAACTCGACGGTGTAGCGGCGAGGCGAGTCAGGTGTCCAGCGATCGGGTGAGGCCTGCATTGAGAATTTGGATTCACCGACGCCTAACGTGATGACGGCTTCGATAGCCAGTTCCTTGATTGAGAGCGTGGCGGTTTGCCCCGGCACTGCTCCATCGACGGTAACGTGCCCGGAGATCAAGTCATTGTTTTCTGGGTCCAGTTGGCAGACGTAGTCGCGAACGAACGTCGTTGGTGTTTGCACCAACAGCACATCTCGAGTGATACCGCCGTAATTCCACCAATCGGTGTTCAGGGCGGGTACGCCATTTTTTAATCGTTGGTCATCGACCTTGACCACCAGAAAGTTACCATCGGGTTTCAACAGGTCAGTTATTTCTCCCTCAAAGGGCGTGAACCCTCCGGTATGCCGAACAACCTCCTCACCATTGACCCAGACGACAGCGGCATAGTTTGCTGCGCCGAAGCGAATGAAGGTGCGTTTATGGGTGGTCTCTATTTTCGGGAGTGGGCGGTAATACCAAAGCGTTCCTTCATACCATTTGAGCTCAGGCACTTGGGTGTTCCAGTCCCCAGGGACTTTGAGGGTCGGGCTGTCGGGAAAATTGTATTCACTGGCCCAGTGATCCGAGGGGGTTTGATTGAGATGGTAACCCCGTGTGTTTTCCGCACCAAACATGGTGAGGAAACCCGTTTCATAGGGGTCAATGATGTAATGCCAGTCTCCGTTGAGTGAGATGGTTTCTCGAGCGTAGGGGTTTTGGATATTGCTCATTTAGGCCTCATGGGGTTCTTATATAACTACTGATCAGTGAGTGCTGCATGGCTCGTTCGGATCATTGGGTTCAGTCAGTCAACGAACCGCTCGATTGCTGCGATCGCACCTCGTATTTCTGCTAATCCTTTGAGTCTTCCGATCGCCGTGTACCCTGGATTGACCGCCGCTTTGGTCAGATCGTCGAGCATCTGATGACCATGATCGGGTCGAATGGGTATCTCCGACCAGTTCGACGGTTTTCGTTCGCGTTCTGCTTTGATCAGGTTTGCGATGAGGTCCAACATATCAATATCACTATTGAGGTGATCGGCTTCGTGAAAAGACAATGGATTGTTTTCTCTGCGGGTACCACGCAAGTGAGAAAAGTAAATTCTATCGGCAAATTCTTTAGCCATAGCGGGTAGATCGTTGTCGGCTCGAACGCCGAAGGTGCCGGCGCATAGCGTTAAACCGTTGGCCGGGTGATCGACCGCGCTGAACAACTTGCGCACATCGTCACTGGTGCAGAGGACTCGTGGTAAACCGAGCATCGGTCTTGGCGGGTCGTCGGGATGAATCGCAAGACGAACACCGGCTTCCTCAGCGGCAGGAACGACTTGTTGCAAAAATGCAATGAGATTGGCTCGAAGGGTTTCATCACTAACCGCCTGATAGCGGGCGAGCGAAGCCTTAAATGAGGCAATAGAATGTGCGCCGGTGGTGCCGCCGGGCAGGCCTGCGAGTAGGGTCTGGGTGAGTTGGGTTTTATCGTCTTCAGACAGGCGCTCATAAGTTTTTTGCGCCCGATCAAGTTCTGCCAGGGTGTAGTCATCAGCGGCATTGTTACGCCCCAGGATATACAGGTCGAAGGCCGCAAATTTGTCAGCATCAAAGCCAAGGGCTCGAGCGCCACTCGGGAGTTCCATTGAGAGATCGGTTCGGGTCCAATCGATCAGCGGCATAAAGTTGTAGCACACGGTATGGATGCCTTGGCGGCCAAGGGCATGGAGCGTCGCGCAATAATGCTCTATATAACGCTCATGACCGGGTGCTGCGATCTTAATGTCGTCATGTACATTGACGCTCTCGACAACGGCCCAGTGCAGAGGCGCTTTGTGATCGTTGTCACATTCTATCTCTCGCTTGCGCTGAGCAATGTCGAACTCTGTCCAGGCCTCACCGGTTGGAACGTGGTGTAGCGATGTGACGATCCCTGTCGCCCCGGCTTGTCGAATGTGATCTAAAGGCACAGGGTCACTGGGTCCGAACCATCGCCAGGTTTGCAGCATCTCATTAATCCTTTTTTTTGGAAGGGTAGCGCCTTTTCACTTGGGTTACCCAGACTTCCGAAGACGCCGTAGAATAGGTGGGATGAAACCGCTATCCCTACACCCCGATCGATTGTTCAGTGCTGAGGCCGATCAGAGAGCCATCGCAAGGCGTTTGTACCAAACCGTCGAAAACCAACCGATTGTGAGCCCCCATGGTCACACCGATCCGGCCTGGTTCGCGAGGGATGAGGCTTTCTCAGACCCGGCAAGTTTACTGGTCACGCCTGACCATTACTTGTTTCGAATGCTATTTAGCCAGGGTGTCTCTCTTGAGTCGCTGGGATTACCTCGTCTGGATGGTGGCCCCTCGGAATTGAATCCGAGGAAGATCTGGCAGGTCTTTGCTGATCACTATCATCTTTTTTTGGGTACGCCCTCAAGAATTTGGCTCGATCACACGTTTCACTCTGTGTTTGGAATTGATCGAGTGCTTGGATCGGCCTCAGCGATGGAGATCTATGACACCATTGACAATCAACTGGCACGACCCGAATTCGCCCCGCGGGCGCTGTTTGAGCGGTTCAATATCGAATTTCTAGCAACAACCGAGGCAGCTCTGGATCCACTCGCTGAGCACGATTTAATACAGGCTTCGGGGTGGTCTGGGAGGGTGGCAACCACCTATCGTCCTGATGCGGTGGTGGATCCTGAAAACGAGGATTTTAGCGAGGGTGTTCTGATGCTGGGTGAGCTCACCGGTGAGGATACCTCGACCTGGGCTGGTTATTTGGCTGCGCACCGACTGCGCCGGCAATACTTCAAAGCCCGAGGCGCTGTTGCGACGGATCATGGTCATCCTTCGGCGCGAACCGAGAACTTCTCCGTTACAAAGTGCCAGCAGCTCCTCGAGGGTGCGCTGCAGGGGAAGCTCTCTAGAGAGCAGTCGGATCAGTTCCGCGGACAAGTCTTGACTGAAATGGCACAAATGAGCCTGGATGATGGGTTGGTGATGCAGATCCATGCGGGTGTTGTGCGAAACCATCATCAATCGATCATGACTCAATTTGGCCGAGATCGCGGTGCGGACCTACCTGCGCCCGTGAACTTTGTCACCGGTCTGAGGCCCATGCTGGACCGGCTAGGCCACGAGGCGGGCTTGACCGTCATTTTGTTCACCCTCGATGAGTCGAGCTATAGCCGAGACCTGGGACCTTTAGCGGGCCACTACCCTTGTTTGCGGCTCGGTCCCCCCTGGTGGTTTTTTGACAGTGTTGAAGGCATGTTGAGACACAAGCGCTCGGTGCTTGAAACTGCTGGGTTCTATAACACCTGTGGTTTCAATGATGACACGCGCGCGTTTCTTTCGATTCCTGCCCGGCATGATGTCGCGCGGCGCATCGATTGTCGGCATTTGGCGGAACTGATCGCTGAGCACCGCCTGAGCGAAGACGACGGCGTTGAGCTGGCTCGATTGTTGGCGGTCGATCTGGCTCGAGACGCTTATGGTTTGGCATCGTCTTCAACGTAATGGCGTGTTTATTACAACCGTCTCATTCTCGACCCGGCGTCCGAACGCGTTGAACAGGCTCAATCGCGACCATCTAGAGAACCTGAATGAGCGGGTTAAAATTCCGCGGTATCGTCTGACTACGGATGATTGCGGCATCCTGCACCTTGGGTTGGGGCAATTCTCAAGAGGACACCTGCTGGATTATCTGGATGAGCTGCTCGGTTCGAATCCCGGGCCTTGGGGGCTTATAGGTGTCAGCCTTCGATCAGATGGCGCGGCGGCTTTGGCCGAGCAAGACGGCTTGTACACTTTGATCCATCAGTCCGAGGTATCGGTCAGCGCCAAAGTGGTTGGCGCGCTTAAGGGTGTGATCGTGCTGGACTCCGAAGACGGCCCCAACCAACTCCAAGGTTACTTGCTTAGCCCTAAAGTGCGCATTATCTCACTAACCATCACGGAAAAGGGCTACTACTTGACCTCTGAGGGTCGATTGAATGTGGCCCATCCCGATATTGCCGCAGATCTTGAGCAACCCAACCAACCGAGGACCGCCGTGGGTTGGATTGCATTGGGACTGAAGCTGAGACTAGAGCGGGGTATTGTGCTTTTTACGGTGATGTCACTGGATAATCTTGCTGGCAATGGTCGGGTTTTGAGACAAGTC
>CAJYBS010000099.1 GCA_913064795.1 uncultured Gammaproteobacteria bacterium | reverse complement strand
TGAGATTGATTATGGGTGATGGCGAAATCAGCCGCTAACGATGCTTGAGGAGGCCTTTATGGCGACGTTCGGTTGGATATTCTTTCGAATGATTGACATCACCTGCAGGCCCGATCACGCTGTTGTAGAACAGTAATCACTAAAGGATGGTCGATGTCGTCGGAAATTGTCTCTGCTTCGTCGCTCTGGGTTGGCAGTTATCGTCGGCGGATGAAGGTGTCTCTAGAGCGCATGTATGAAAACGCATTAGATTGGGCTCATCTTCCGTATTTGCACAACAGCGCTTTCTCAAGCATCGAGGTGATTGAAGCAGGCGACTGGGGGTGGCGGGCTGATTTGGGTTTGAGCCAGCGCCCCGAGGGCGGGGCACCGCCTTATATCACGCTACAACTCACTTTAGACCGAGCCCACCGGCGATGGGTCTCGAGCACCCTAGAGGGGCCGGGGGCTGGCAGCGAAATCTGGACCCATGTGTTTGAGTTTGGGTCTCGGGATCTAGAAATCCAAGCCGATTTTTTTATTCCAGGAGTCGCTGAGGCTAATAGAGCCTCAGTCGGTGCCGTTTATGCAGAGCTCTATCAAGGTCTGTACGACGAGGACGAGGCGATGATGCTTGAGCGTCAAAGGGCCCTCGATGGGCAGTCCGCCTCGAAAGGTGGTTTGGATGTATCAAACCCGGAAGATCATGCGCTCGGGACCGTTCAATCCTTGACCTCGATGCTGCCTTTCGATTTTGCATATCAGGGTCAACACTGGCGGTTGATCAAGGATCAGGAGGAATGGTTGGTCTATACACTGACGTGTCCGCACCTCCTTGGAAGCTTTAAGACCGTGACTGCGGAGTCGGGCACGGTGACGTGTCCGTGGCACGGCTATCGCTTTAATCTTCGCTCAGGTGAATGCCTCTCGGGTGCTGATTGTCGGCTGCCCAATCCGCCGAAGTTAATCGAACGCAACGGCTGGCTCTACGTCCAAAAAAATACCGTCAACGTTTAAGTCTCAATCAATCAGTGCCAAATTCTCAGTTGCAAGGCCTTGGTCTCAATGCCTCAGTTTTGAGGTCTTGGTCTCACTGGTTCAGTCTCAAAAGTCTCAGGCCTGCTCCGAGTTTGAAATGGGCTGCGACGTCCCTTGGTTTGTAACGCCCTAAAAACGCATCAAAAGTAGGGCTCAGGGGTAGCATTGGCCCTGCTCGTTGATCGAGGGCGATAAAGAGACGTTGAACTAAAAGTGCTCGATGCTTTTCCCCTGGGCGCATACCATCTAGCCGCCTAATACATCCATCTACCATCCAGCCATCTACCACATGGCCACTGGATTGATGATCATCTGCACAGCGCCCTTGAGTTTTGCTTGTCCTAACACAAACATAAATTCGTAGACTTTTTCCCGAGCAAGATGACCAGTATCCATCGTCTCAAGAATATAAATACCGTTTTCCTTGAGCAGGATGCTGTGCCCAAAAAAGAGTTTGTCGCCGGGTCCTGCGGGCACCGCCTCAAGGCCCCAGGTATCTGCGCCCACCGCCATGGGATTGAGCCCTGCAAGATACTGTGCGGCTTCATTGTTGATACCAGGGATCGTAGAGCCCCAGATCTCGGGCTCGCTTTTGAGCTTTGCATCAGTCCAGCCCGTGTGCAGCAAGATGACGTCGCCTGTTTTGAAGGTGATGGATTGAGCCTTGGCGGCAGCTTTTAGGTCTTCGGAGGTAATGACTTGGCCTGCCGTCATCGCACTGACATCAAAGTGCCGGGTCATATCTAACAGGATTCCCCGTCCGATTAGTGGCGGAACTTGATGGGTTCCAAGTTTGGTCAGACCGGTGATCTGCGCAAAATCTTTGCCTTCGTTACAGTTATAGAACATATTCCCTTCACCGAGATGCCCCAGTCCATCAAGTTGAGGCCCAGTTCCGAGCCACATCTGTACAAGGTCATCGTTGTAGGACATCTGCCAGCCATAGGTTTGCGTTGTATCGACCCCGAGTTGTTGGCCGGGCTGAACAACCTGCAATTGGGTGTACCTTGGCGGAAATGAGGGCATGCCTGGCTCGATCACGATACCAAGTCCATGACTTTCACCGAGTTTGACCAACTGTGTCGCTGCCAAGATTTGTTGTGGGTTCACATAGTTGGCTGCGCCAATCTCATCATTGGCGCCCCATTTCGAGGGTTGGCAATGATCATCAGCAGCAGCTTGAAAAGACAGCCCAAAAAATAATAAGACGAGGGGCCAGGCTCTAGAGGTTGGGTGGCGCATGGGTATCTCCTTTTGTCGATCGTGCATGGGTGCGTCGTGTAAAGACCGCGCTTGAGGCCAACTCGCGTGTCACACCGCTTAGGTTGGATCACCGTTTTAACCATTAAGATGATCACTGGCCTTGGTGGTTTTTGCAAGCGAGTCCTTCATCTCGAGAACCTGAGGGTCCTAATGTTCTTGGTTGCGTTGACAGAATCAATGAGGGCACAATCTGATGCCACCGCCTTGGCCTCGCTGCAGTCGGATTACGCCGCCAAAGAAGCCGGTGCAAGGCCTGAGGGCGTCAAGTGAGGAAACTCGGCCTGAGAAGATATGATGCGGGCGATCAAACGCTTAAGAGACCTTCGGTCAGAGGCGTCATCTTGGCCCTGGTCTATGATTGGAATAACCTATGAAGCCGTGTGCCCTGGATCTAGGGACCGATAGGGGAGAGAAGCGCGGTTGTACAAAAGCGGGTTAACAAAAGCGGTTTAAAAAACGTTTTAATAACGCAAGCAGTTTGAACAACAGATCGAGAGGAAGCTTATGATCGTCGTAAATGCAGTAATTGAATCATCGGAAGAAGACATCCGGATGCTTAAAACGGCTATTGCAGATATGGAAGCTGCGAGTCGCCAGGAGGCAGGGTGTTTTGATTACACCTTTTCAGTTGAGTTAAACCAACCCGGAACCCTGCGGGTTACCGAATGTTGGGAGTCGATGGAAGCCCTCAACGCGCATTTCAATGAGCCGCATATGGCCCTGTTTCAAGCAGCCCTTGCCGCTCATCCACCGAAATCAGTGGCCGCGAAATTTTATGATGCGAATGAGGTCGTGCCGCCTGGCTTTTGACCGGACTGGGTGCAAAAATCGATTGAGCAAGCGCGCACTGGATTGAAGCTGCGAAAAAAAATTTTTTCAGGGTAGACTTAAAGTCAGGTGCCTAAAGTCCAAAGCCTTGGATGTTCTCGGCAAACCTAGGAGGGGTCAATGCGGATCGTTCAAGCGGTTTTGGTCATTTTAATGATTTGGCTGATGGTGGCGAGCTTTTTGCCGATTGTGGGCTGGAGTCTTTATCTCCCTTTTGAGGTTGAGGAACTGGACTTATCGGGGGTTTATTTAAGGCTAGTGACCATTAAGTCGGCTGCCTTCATGACGATGGTGTACTTTATTTACAATTATTTGCGTCATCGCAGACCGTTGTCTTCGGTCGCACCATTGTTAGTCTTCAGCAACTTCGTAGTGGGTTTCGGTGTTTACTATATGATCCGATATGATCCTTCGGTGATGGTAAATTGGTTGGTTTTGGCGTTTCTGATCATTCTGTCCGTGATGCTTTTTTTCGAGAACGAGAAAGAGTCGCGCACAATTTTTAAGGATGATTGGTAAGTAAATTCCACCCAATCGTAATCGAAGGAGCGGTCAGCGGGTCCGTAAACTTTGCAATAATCCATGATCGCGTCCCAAGTGATACGCAAAAAGGCAGTAAAACCGCGAAGAACTGGATTTTTGCTGTTGACCCCGGGGCAGACTGTACGCTCCCTTGAGCAGGGCGCAGGTGTTAGGTGCGTAGGTGCTGAACCCGGTAACACTGTCTCTAAGCAAAGAAGTCACGTCTCTCCTAGGTTGTTTGCTGGTCATGGCTTTCCGAGGAAAGGGACTGGGCGTGATTTCAATGTGTTGGTTATGCTAACATTCGCGCGTTTTTCTTCTAGTCTTCGCAGGAAGTGCACTCGATGTCTATTACCACCGATGATCTTAGGATCGGTACGACGACCGAGCTCGTAGAGCCGGAAACGCTAATTTCTGAGATTCCACCCTCTGCTTTTGCCGAACAAACGGTCAAGGGTGCCCGTGAAGCAATCCACAAGATCTTACACGGCCAGGATGATCGACTGCTTGCGGTTGTCGGACCCTGCTCAATACACGACCCAAAAGCGGCCCTTGAGTATGCGAGCCTTCTAAAAAAGACGGCTGACGAAGTGGTGCAGGATATCGTGGTGGTAATGCGAGTTTATTTCGAGAAGCCCAGAACGATTGTTGGATGGAAAGGGCTGATTAACGACCCGGATCTAGACAACACGTTTCAAATTAATAAAGGACTCAAACTCGCTCGTGGTCTTCTGTCGGAATTAGCGGAAATGGGTTTGGCAACGGGAACTGAGTATTTAGATCTTATCAGTCCTCAGTATCTTGCTGATCTAGTCAGCTGGGGTGCGATCGGCGCGAGAACCACAGAAAGTCAAACCCACCGGGAATTGGCCTCCGGTTTATCCTGTCCCGTAGGGTTCAAAAATGCGACGGACGGTGACATCCAGGTTGCAGTGGACGCGATTCGATCGGCATCACAGTCTCATCATTTTCTCTCTGTAACGAAGCAGGGCCGGTCAGCAATTTTTAAGACCGTCGGCAATGAAGATTGTCACATTATTCTCCGGGGTGGTAAGCGCGCAAACTACGACATGTTCTCAGTCCAAGATGCTGCTGGGATGCTAATGTCAGCCGGTTTGGCGCCGCGCATCATGATTGATGCGAGCCACGCGAATAGCCGCAAGATACCTGCTCGGCAAATCGACGTGGTCGATGATATAGCGACCCAAGTTGCCCGGGGTAACCGTGATATATTTGGTTTGATGATCGAGTCCAATCTCGTCGAAGGCCGCCAAGATGTTGTTGATCGATCGAAGTTGACCTATGGCCAGAGCATCACTGATCCATGCATCGCCTGGCCTGATACCGAACAGCTGCTCCATTCGCTGGCAACCGCGGTACAAGCGAGACGTTCCCTCTAAAGCGTCGTTTCAGTGAACGGTCTGGTTGAAAGGTTCTCCGAATCTTAGATACCCCCCGCTGAGGTAGACCCGCGAGGACGGTTAGAGGGATGGCTCGTTTCCGGTGTAAAGCTGCATCAATCAGAACTCGACCACGATCAAAGGTCGAAAGACGTAAGGCATTTTCTCTAAACGGTTGACACCGTCCTCAGAGCATGGATGCTGGTTCGCAGACAATGACGAGATTGATACGTGACCCAGAATTTGGCAGCTCTGCCGGCACTGAAGAATTCTAAATGGTTGCGTCTCTTTGCGCTCGCGGTGCTTTATGCGGGTCAGGGTTTACCAATTGGTATTTATCAGGTGGCCCTACCAGCTTACATGGCGTCTCTTGATATGTCGGCGGCTGAAGTGGGTGGTTTCATCGCATTTGTGTTCATGCCCTGGAGTTTTAAGCTGGTCGCCGGGCCGCTCATGGATAAGTTCGCATTTTTACCTATGGGCCGTAGGCGTCCGTGGGTGCTCGGCGCGCAATTGGGCTTGTTACTCAGCTTCCTCTTATTGTTTGTTCTCGGCCCCAATCCTTTAACTGATTATTGGCAATTGGCGATCCTGGGCTTTGTTAGTAATGTATTTGGCGCGCTTCAGGATGTTGCCGTCGATGGTATGGCCATCGATTTGCTTGAAGATGAAGAACGGGCCCAGGGTAATGCGTTTATGTATGGTGGGCAGATGACTGGCATCAGTCTCGCGGGTTCCATCAGCAGTTGGGCGATGATGAGCTCAGGCTTGAACCTAGCGGCGGCGCTGATGGCGATCTGCGTGACACTCATTTTGCTGGTGCCACTATTGTTACGCGAGCGTTCTGGCGAACGTCTACTGCCATGGAGTCAGGGCCAGGCCAGTGGTTCTCATTCGGATGAGGTCGCACCCTCTTGGTTAAGTTTGCTGACTCGGGTGTTAAAAGTGCTCTTACTTCCTATGAGTCTTCTGTTGATATTGATCGAGGGGCTAAGTCGAGTGACATCGGGACTTCTGGTGGCCGTCAGCCCAATGTTGACAGTGCAAGAGCTCGGATGGCCTCAGCTGGATTATGCTAACTGGGTTGCGGCGACGGGCGTAATAGCAGCCATTGCCGGCGTTGTCTTTGGGCCCATGATTGATCGCATCGGGGCGCTCATCGTTTTAAAGTGGGTGGTGCTTTTTCGGGTTCTCACGTTTGTGGTCATGGGTTTTACGGTCGAGTATTGGCCATCCGGATACGTCTTTCATGGCTTTATGCTGGTGAATGCTGTGGCGACCCAATGGGTGACGGTTGCGATCATCGCCTTGTTCATGCGTCTTTGCGCCGTGAGCGTCGCTGCTTCTCAGTTCGCCGTTTATATGGCACTTGCTAATGTGACCTACTCCATGGGCTCCGGATTATTGGCATTGATCAGCGATGTGATTGATTACGGGGAAATGATGTGGCTGTCTGGCGTCTTGATCGGATCGATGTGGCTACTGTTGCGCTTTATTGATTTTAATCTACATGACCGAGACATTGAGCGGGTAGAGCGGGTCAGCCAGACAGAATCGAAAAAACATTGAAACCTGCCGTTGTCCTAGAACACAACCGGCCCAGTTGACTGGCGTAGTCCTTAAACACAGAGGAGAGAACGTTGAACGCATACGAGACATTGGAG
>CAJYBS010000098.1 GCA_913064795.1 uncultured Gammaproteobacteria bacterium | reverse complement strand
GCTCACGACTTGAACCGCACCCAAAGTTCGCATCCGTTACGAGCACGCTGGCACCCCGATGGACAGGATTATCGAGAATGTGTCCTTTTGGTTGATCCTCGCTGTCAAAACGTTCATCGTAGAAAAGCGCGGGTCCGAGCTCATCAAAGGTGACACATTTTAAAAAGCGGGCCGGAATGATCCGATCCGTATCGATGTCGTTACCTTGGACATAAACGCCACGACCACTTCGGTTTAGTTGCTCGTTCATTGAGCGTCCTCCAAATCAAATACGACTCTCGCGTCAGCAACCTGTCCTTTGACCGCCGCTGCCGCGACCATAATCGGACTCATTAAGAGGGTTCGCCCCGATGAAGATCCTTGTCGACCCATAAAATTCCTATTCGAGCTGGATGCGCAAATTTCATCACCCACCAGCTTGTCGGGATTCATTGCGAGGCACATTGAACAACCAGGTTTGCGCCAATCGAATCCAGCCTCTTCAAAAATTTGATCAAGACCCAGCGCCCTAGCATCCGCATCGACCTTCTCTGAGCCAGGCACAGCGATCGCGCGAACATGATCCGCCACCCGGTGTCCCTGAATTGCCGCGGCGACGGCCTTAAAATCGCTGAGCCGACCGTTGGTGCAGCTTCCAATAAAGGCAACATCGATCTGAGTCCCTGCGATCGGCGCTTCTGAATCGAGTTGCATATATCGCAACGCATCTTCCATCAATTCTTGATCTAGGCCCTCCACCAAAGCCGGATTCGGAATGCGTTCTCCGATACTGATCGCTTGACCCGGAGTCACGCCCCAAGTGACCGTGGGTTCGATCGCACTGCCGTCGATGACAACAACATCATCGTACTCTGCATCAGCATCACTGGCGTAGCTGCGCCATCGCGCCACCGCCGCGTCGAAATCAACCCCATTCGGTACGCGCTCACGTCCTCGAAGGAACTCAAAGGTTGTCGCATCAGGATTGATGTAGCCGCAGCGAGCGCCACCCTCAATGCTCATATTGCAGACCGTCATCCGCTCTTCCATCGTCATGGCATCGATTACCGGGCCGGCATACTCGTAGGCATAGCCCACGCCACCATTAACCCCAAGAGTCCGGATGATATGAAGGGTGACATCTTTTGCTGTGACGCCTTGAGCAAGCCGTCCAGTGACTTCTATTCGCCTTACTTTGAGTGGATCCATGGCCAGGGTTTGACTCGCTAACACATCGCGAACCTGGCTGGTGCCAATCCCAAGCGCGATACATCCGAATGCACCGTGAGTAGACGTGTGACTGTCGCCACAACAAATCGTCATGCCCGGCTGAGTCAAACCCAACTCTGGCCCCACAACATGCACGATTCCTTGGCTGCCTGTATTGGGTTGAAAAAATTCGATGCCGTGAGATTCCGTCGCCTCAGACAGGACTTCCATCATTCTCTCAGCCATCGGATCACTGAAAGGGCGACTTTGATCATCGGTGGGAATGATGTGATCTACCGTCGCAAAGGTTCGCTTCGGATAAGCGACCTTGAGCCCTTTATCTTTAAGCATTCCAAAAGCCTGCGGACTGGTCACCTCATGAATCAGATGCAGAGCCACAAAAACCTGAAATTGCCCATTTTCTAGCGTCCCCACCAGGTGGTCGGACCAAACTTTTTGGTATAAATTCTTTCCCACAACAAATCCCTTCACAGCTGAGCCCGGGAGTTTAGCAGATCTCGAGACCGACGTAAGCGAGGGTCCAGCCTCATGAAAGAGAGATTTTTATCGCGATGAACCGATTCAAATGGGCCCCCGGTTCTGTCATCGAGGCGCCAAGATTGCGGCTAAAGCGCTTCTCACCATCAGATGCGCCGCTACTCCACGATGCCGTTCGATTTTCCAGCGAGGAGCTATCACCGTTTTTGCCCTGGTGTCACGCCAATTACAATCAACTTGATGCTGAGCATTGGATCCAATTCACCGATGAGACTTGGCAAGAGAGAACCCAGTTTGCTTTCTTCATTGAGGAAAAATCATCCGGGCGGTTGATTGGTGGTTGCGGACTTGATTCGCCAGCCAACAACGCTGCCAACCTTGGATATTGGGTTCGCTCAGATTGCACCTGTCAAGGCTACGCGAGCGAAGCCGCTGGCACCCTCGCGACGCTCGCTCTCGAGCAACTGGCCCTCAGCCAAATAAAGATTACAATGTCTGTTCAAAATCTCGCCAGCCAACAAGTCGCCATTAAAATCGGCGCACGCTTTGAGCATGTTGCGAAGGGTGCATTAGAGTTACATGGTATTTCCCACGATGCTCTCGTTTATTCGCTGAATACAAAGCACATCGACACCGCTGTTTAGCCTATTTTGAGTTTCGGTCAATTTTAGGCGCTGTAAGCTTCTTAACCGACAGTCCACTTTTGACAGGAAGTGATCCTGAGACCTATGATTAACAACTGTTATCAGACCTAGCGCGAAGGGTGCAGCTACATTGCTGGCGAGATTTTAGTACACGCAAAAGGCTACGAGTAAAAGCTAGGAGCAAACGCTAAAAGCAAACGCTAAAAGCAAACGCTAAAAGCAGAAGCTAAAAGCAAGAAAGAAGGGGTCGTCACAATCCGATAGCGCTCAGGTAGGGCAATAAACGGACCTTTCGGTCAGAAGATTACAAGGACACAACGTCGAATTGGCATCTTCAATGTTGCCGCCTTAAAATAGACTGAGACCCCGGCGTTCAGTACCTAAGTTCCGAACATTTGAACGAGATAACTGACGGGTAACGGATCGATTTATCGCTTACCGCCGAATCGTAATCATTTCCTCTTCAACCCATCAATTTTGACTAACGAGAACCACATGACAGACGCTATGACAGATGCCACCAAAGACCCAGGAACTGACGCTTTTACCGACATGCAGGATCGACTGGATTCGCAAAAAAGAGCGCAAATCGCCGGGGGCTTCGTTCCCCTCGAGCAGCGACTCGATCGTCTCAAACGCTGCATTTCCATCCTCGAGGGCAATGGCGCAGCTTTATGCGACGCCATGCGACAAGACTTCGGACACCGCAGCCTTGACCAATCGAAAATGGCTGACATTGATGGGGCCATGGGTCCCATCAAAAATGCGATCAAGCATACGAGACATTGGATGAAGTCCGAACAACGGTCGACGCTGTTTCCACTCAATCTCTTTGGCTCACGCTCTCGCATTGAGTACCAGCCCTTGGGCGTCATTGGCTGCATCAGCCCCTGGAATTTCCCCGTTCAGCTCACGTTTGCGCCTTTGGCTGGTATTTTAGCCGCGGGTAATCGAACCATGATTAAACCCTCTGAATTCACTCCGATCACTTCTGAGTTGATGAAGCGCTTGATTGAGTCCTCTTTCGACCCGGACGAGATTGCAGTCTTTACTGGCGGACCCGAAGTCGGTCAAGCCTTCAGCGGCCTTGCCTTCGATCACCTTTTGTTCACAGGGGCTACCGGAGTCGCAAAACATGTCATGCGTGCCGCCGCTGAAAATCTGGTTCCGGTGACGTTGGAACTTGGCGGCAAGAGTCCTGTCATCGTCGGCCGATCAGCGGATATGGATCTTGCCGCAAGAAACATCATGAACGGCAAAACGATGAATGCAGGTCAGATTTGTTTGGCGCCGGACTACGTGATGGTTCCTGAAGAATCCAGAGACGAATTTGTTGATGCGGCTCGCGCCGCCGTCGGGACTATGTATCCGGATCTAAAGGATAATCCGGATTACACCTCCATCGTGAATGAGCGCCATTACGACCGGTTGCAAAGCTATGTAGACGATGCCCGAGCGAAGGGGGCTGAGGTTTTGGAAATCAACCCAGCTAACGAAGACTTTTCCCAACAAGAGCACCACCGAGTCCCCCCCACCCTGATTGTTAACCCCACTGAAGATATGTTGGTCATGCAGGAGGAGATTTTTGGTCCGATACTTCCGGTTAAAACCTACGACAACGTTGAGGAGACCATCGGCTACGTCAACGATCACCAGCGACCCCTCGGCCTTTATTACTTCGGTAAAGATCATGCTGAAACTCGTCGAGTGCTCGATGAGACGGTCTCGGGGGGCGTAACCCTCAACGATGTGATTATGCACGTTGCCCAGGAAGATCTTCCCTTTGGAGGCGTCGGACCTAGTGGGATGGGTTCCTATCATGGGATCGAGGGTTTCAAAACCTTTAGCCATGCTAAAGCCATCTATACCCAATCAAGCCTGGCTTCCAAAATCATCGCTAAAATGGGCCCACCCTACAAAAAGAAGCCTGAGTCCGGGCAGACTGCCTGATCCGCTGAGCCTGCTGTGGCGATTGAGCCTGCAGCAGGCCCTAGAGGTTTCTTGAGTTCAACAGCTGACACGTCGCCACTGATTAGTCCGAAGAAGCGATGCTCACCCCTGAACGCTCTCAGAGCGTGTCCCTGATGCTTTCGCTGGTTTGCCTTCTTTGACTGCTTTGACTTACAACAAAATCCCTGCATCAGCAGAAACTAACCTTCGGCACCGACCATCGATCAGCCACCCATCATCAGCTCACCTGCTGTTCTAACGGCCGGTAAATTCTGGTTTCCGTTTCTCTAAAAAGGCTTGTACGCCTTCTTTAAAGTCATCACTTTGGAACATACTCCCCAGGTGAACCATGAGATGGTCGACGGCCGTGTCATAAGACTCCTCAAGCCCCATTCTCATCATACGCTTTGTGGTTTGGACCGCCATCGGCGCATTGTCTGCAATCTCCTGAGCCCATTGCATCGCGGTTTCCATAAGCTTATCAGCAGGCACGATTGTGTTGATCAGCCCCATTTCTAAACATTCCTGCGCTTCAACCGTTCGCGCCCGATAGTACAGTTCTGCCGCTTTGCCCCATCCAATCAATCGAGGCAGCAGCCAGGTGCCACCACTCTCTGGAACAACGTTGCGTTTAGCGGTGACCGCCGCCATTTTCGCCGTTTCAGAGGCAACCCGCATATCACACAGCAAGGCGACGTCCATACCATAACCTGCAGCCGGCCCGTTTAAAGCGCAAACGACTGGGGTATCAATATTCCACATCACATTGATCGGCGCATCCCGCAAATCGAACAGCTGGCGCGCAGGGCGATTGGAGCCCTTGTTGTCGTCACCGCTACCAATATTTCCCTCGCCGACCCCAATTAAATCCAACCCTGCACAAAACCCCTTCCCGGCCCCGGTCAGCACGATGCAACGGATCTCTGGGTCTTTATTCGCCTCAACCATTTTTTCGGATAATTCGCTCAACATGTCCCGACTGATCGCGTTGTAGCGCTCGGGTCGGTTTAACGTAATTACCGCAATTCGGCCTTGTTGCTCTACTAGCAACTCTGGGGTTTTTGAAGGGGATAATGGCATCGGGTTTACTCCTAGATTCTCTCAGATCAGTTGTGGACTAAATTCAGCTTCGTTCCAAAAATTTTGGGTGCCCGCGTGCTTTCTTGCATCACTGGGAACTCCTTCATCATATCGATCTGACCCGTGCAATCATAGGCCCCCGAAGCTTGAAAATTGCTTCATTCTTAATCATCGTGAAAAAATTTCGTTGCAAATGGACCCCTCAAAGCTGTTCCTGTATTATCGGCGCCTCAACGATTGATTCGTCTGAATGAGGCAAAGGATGTCAGGCGCTCAGGTCGTGAGACGTCTCATCAAACCTGCAGGCTGCATCAATCACCGATTCAGGCTTTCTGCAACCATTAAACACCAGGTCACCTACACATTGTCCAGCTCTGAGCGTCATCTTCACCCGGCAATAGGCATCGTAACGATGATCGGCTGCTGCCTTTTCTCCTTGTTCGCACCCGCCCAAGGTTTACCGCCGGTTTTGATCAAGACCCTCGAATCTGATGCGCAGATGAAGATCGACGGCGTCTTAGATGAGCCCGTCTGGCAGAACATTCCTGAATTTTCAGATTTCAGAGTCATCTCACCGGACACGTTAGAGCCCGCTGCAACACCTACCCGCATCAAGCTCTTTTACACTGACAAAGGCCTGTACTTTGCTGCAGACATGATTCAAGACCCAAGGCATCTCGTCGAGCGGCTGAGTGGCCGGGACCAATATGTCAATCGTGATCGAATTTCAATTTCGATCGACGCAAGCGGGGAAGGTCTCTATGCCTATTGGTTCGCAGTCAATCTCGGCGGGTCCTTGATGGATGGCACGATCCTGCCGGAGCGGGACTATTCCAGCAATTGGGATGGTCCTTGGCGAGGCGCGAGTCACCGCACAGAGACTGGCTGGTCGGTTGAGATGCTCCTGCCCTGGTCGATGATGGCTCTACCTCCCAGCAGCACAGGACAGCGACAAATCGGTGTTTATATCCAGCGCGCGGTAGCCAGTATCGATGAAGACTGGGCCTATCCGGCACTGCCTAGGACACAAAACCAATTTCTGTCTCAATTTCCGAAGACGACGATTTCTGATATTGATCCAAAACAACAGATTACATTTTATCCCTATGTATCCTCAAACTGGGATCAAGCCGCTGATCAAACGCAGCAAAAAGCAGGGTTTGACCTTTTTTGGCGACCAACGACCGCTTTTCAAGTCACGGGATCCTTCAATCCAGATTTCGGAAATGTAGAGTCGGACAATGTCGTCGTTAACCTCACCAGTTACGAGACATTTTTCCCAGAAAAACGACCTTTCTTTTTAGAAGGCCAAGAAATGTTCACCACGCCCCCACGCGCCAATCCTGGTTGGGG
>CAJYBS010000097.1 GCA_913064795.1 uncultured Gammaproteobacteria bacterium | reverse complement strand
GCTTTTCAGCTGTTGACCCAGGGCCTGGGCCTGAGATTCAGGCAAGCCGCTTACAATGTGCGGGATCATCATATTGTAGCAAGCCATGATGACGTGCTTGGCCGTGATGGCCTGCGCACTTTGGCCTCGAACGTATTGAATATTAACCGCGTCGGAACGTCTTGGGTCGCCCTGATGCTCAACGTGAGTGACTGTGCTGTTCAATCGAATGCGGACGTTCGAGCTCGGGCGGTCGAGCTGCCGGTGATCAAACCTCGACGACACAAGCGCTTCTGCACGAGTTGCCTCAGCAACCTCTGGAATCAAACGCTTCACCAGGGCTCGCGCAACACCCGCGTTGCCATCCGGAAAGTGATAGATATAAGGATTTTTGGGATCGTAAACAGGAACGGGCGCGAAACCCAGTGCACCTGACTCTTTGGCCTCCGCAAGGGTCAAAATTTCTGTACTAGCGTTTGACCAGTCCAGGCCTGAGTGTCTTGCCATACGCAGCACGCTTTCGTCATCAACCCCAAGCGTTTTTGTCAGGTATTCATAGTAGGAGTGGCTCTCCATATATTCATCGCGTAGCTCAGGCGAAACAGGCAGGCTATGCACGCCGCTTTTTAGGACTCTGAGCAATTGAACTTTTCCTTTTGCGCTAAGAGGCGCTGCTGCCACCGCCGCTTCATCGGAAAGTTTCGCCCCTGGTAGGCCTTCAATATAGTTGTAGTAGTTGCAAAATGGATGTCTAACCACCTGATCCTGACCGAAGTGCTCTGCATTAAAGTAGGTGACGGCGCCTAGGTTGTGACGCTCAAAAAAACCTCGGTCGAAACCTGCATCGAATAGAGAAAGGTCGATGCCGATATCCTCAAATAGAGCATGAAGAATCGGGCTAGCATGTAGCGGCTCGACCAACGTTTGTGAGCCGCCATAGCTGATCAGCTGCTGACCATCGATGCTGTGTTCGTTACGTTTGGCGTGTCCCCCGAAGTCATCGTGATTGTCGAGAATGAGGATCTTTTTATCTGCCCCATGTTGTTGCTGATAAAACCGGGCGGCGGCAAGGCCGCTGAGACCGGCTCCAACAACCACCAGATCATAGGTCTCTGCGGCAAGCTTTGGTGCGCTCCAGGTTGGCTTTTGACGAAAAGCGATGGTGTGGGCGGTGGCGTTAGATCCTGGATGGCTACCCCGAAGGCCCTTCATACCGGGTGGGTGGTAGGCCTCGTTGATCGCCGCTGCCGTGGGTTGATGAAACGGCGGCAAGAGCGCACCCCCCAAGGCCATCATGGATCCATTCACAAAGCTGCGTCGGGTAATTTTGCTCATAAAGAATGCGTTTGGGATGATGTAAAGAGGGTTAATAGCAGATGCATGGGTCTTCGTCGATAGCACAAGCGCGTTTGAGTCGCGTCGGTGTGCTTGTTTACCCGCTGTACAAAGCGGTTTGAGACGATTGGTGATTGATTAATTATTTTTTCCGAGGTCTGGAGTGGCCATCTCATGATGTGCAGCGCACGGAGTGGCTTAATGCAGGATGTCAAACTTTGAACCTGCCGACATAGGGTATGAGACGTCAACTCAACGCCAAAAAACAGAGGGTAAACTGAGCAGCTAACGGGGCTTGCAGGGTCCTTTGGTTTCTCTAACGACGGATTTTGTAATGAGGGCTTTTGAACTTTTTTTTACAATGTGAGGGTGGTCCATGGATGCAATTCCGACCCGTAATCAATGATCCTTGGTTTAGGGAAGCTCGCCTAAGCCGTGCCAGACTGAATTTCTGCTCCATGCCCCGGGATAAACGGAGAACGACAGAATGACAGGGAGGCGACAAAGAGTGACAATGGGAGGTCGACTATATAGGCCGGGGTGCTAATAGAAGCGCTGCAGTATAATCCCAAAGGTCGATCTGAAATGGCCTGCAAGGGATCTAGGACAATGATCCTTCATATCACCGAACGGAGACAATATCGTGGAAGACCAAAAGACATCCGACAACCCGAACTTTATAACGCTGGATGAAGCCGCAGCGATGACAGAGGGGACGCGGATCACGTTCATTCCTGGTATCCAGGCGCTCTATGCTGAGGCTTTGAAAAATATTTGCTTTGCAAAAGGAATTCCGATTATCAGAGCATTGCATCCGTTAATGGGCATTGACAAAGCCACCGGAAAAGATCGCCAAGCCCGTCTATTTGAGCTCACCCGTCAGACGGGTTTGCCGACGATGTTCTTTAACGACGAGCGGCCAAGAAATGTTTGGACGGAACAACTAGCCCTTGCAGAAAGTATCGGAAGCGATAGCAGTCCGGCGCTTATTCCTGAAAATTTTAAGCTCCGGGCAGAAATGTTTGGTTTGTGCGCGGTTGTCTTGGCCGAAGATGGCATGGTCTGGAATATGAGAATTTTGAATGATGGCCCCTTAGGCCGAAAGTATGGATACAGCGAAGAAGCCAGCGTCCAGGCGCCGGCAAAAATCGCTGAAGTGATTGCGTTAATTGACCATAGCCTCCAACAACAAGAGGTACGAGGGTCACGGTACCTCGTTGGAGACTCGGTGACGGCGGCGGATATCTATTGGGCCACAATGAGCATGAGTCTGATGCCCACGCCGCCAGAGATCATGCCCGTGACGAAGCAAAACCAAGGTATGCTGATGCTTTTCGCGTCTAACTCGAAAAGACCAGAGATCGCTGAAGTGCTCACCCAGCGGATAGAAGATCATCAACGCTATATTTTAACGTCCTATTGCGAAACCCCAGCGGTTTTGGGGGGCGACCCGCTTTAGAACGTGAGTCAGACGCGATCGACGCTTAGGGCGGCGCATCATGCAAAGTCCCAGCCAACGACGACTCACTATGACAGTGCCCTAGGCAGGCTTGAACAAAGGATTCGTTCTCGCGTCTTGATGGTTGCGCGGGTTCAGCCCGATTAATGGGCGTGGAGTTGTACCGGTACTTCTCTGATGCCCCGAATAAAGTTATTGGGTAAGCGCTGGATATCACCGACAATTTCGACTCGATCAAAACGCTTCATGATCTCCTCCCATAGTACCCGCAGCTGCAATTCAGCCAGTCGGTTACCCATACAACGGTGGACGCCAAATCCAAAAGCGACATGCGCCCGAGCATTGGGTCGGTCGATCACAAATTGTTCGGGGTTTTCGAAAACAGCTTCGTCACGGTTGCCTGATAGGTACCACATGATGACCTTGTCTCCCGCTTTAATCTGCTTTCCGCCGAGCTCAAAATCGGTGAGCGCAGTTCTGCGCATATGGATTACCGGTGTCTGCCAACGCACCATTTCGGCCACCATATTAGGTATGAGCCCAGGGTTTTCGCGGAGCTTCTGGTACTGATCCGGATACTGGTTCAGCGCTAAAACTCCGCCGCTGATGCTGTTTCGCGTTGTATCGTTGCCTCCGACAATCAGCAGCAGCAGATTCCCTAGAAACAGCTCTGGATCTTCATTCATGCGGGCGGTTGTCTCGTTGTGTTGCAGCATAGAAATAAGATCGAAGGAGGGCGGTTGGCCTTGCTTGGCCATCCATAATTGGTAGAACGCGGCGGCCGCACCCATCAGTTCGTCGTAACGCGCTTTCATGTCGATACTGTCGTCGCCGGTGACTTCTGGCACGTTCGTCGCCAAATCGGACCAGCGAACCAACTTGAGTCGGTCCTCGTAGGGAAAATCAAACAGAGTGGCCAGCATTCCTGCCGTCAACTCGATCGAAACCCGGTCGACCCAATTAAAGGTTTCACCCACTGGAAGGTGATCGAGGATCTCGCAGGCCCGCGCTCTGATCAGCGGCTCAAAGCCCGATAGGTTCTTGGGGGCGACGGTGGGGGCAACCGCCATGCGCTGTTTGATGTGTTCCGCGCCGTCCATTGCAATGAAGTTCTTACCCTGCATTTGACCTTCTTCGGCCACGTAGGGATCAACAATGGCGATACCTTTTGCCTCGGACGAGAATATTTCGTTGTTGGTATCAACCGCCTTTATCATGTCGTGGCTGCTGATCGACCAGAAGGGGCCGTTGACGCTGTCGGCCAGGTAGTGCACCGGTGCCTCTTTGCGAAGACGCTCAAACCAAGGTTGCCAGCTATCATTAAGAAAAATTTCAGGACGACTCACATCGATCTCATCGAGGGGAACGTCGGCGACCTTTAGGTTTTCGTTGATGCTCATCGCAATGCCTGTTTTAACTCGTATCATTAACTTAGTGGAGAGATTCATAAGTAGTCAAGTGTTTACTTTCTTTTTGAATCCTTCTAACGTTCGGCGGTGATGCAAGATCAAATGCCTAACCAATCGCCGAGTCGTCTCGATCCTAGAGTCGCTCGTTCTGAGCGCGCAATTCAACAGGCTTTGTTAACAGCCCTGGCGTGTGGCAGAGACTTTGCCTCGCTGACGGTATCAGAGATCGCCGAACAGGCTGGCGTAACGCGGAAAACTTTTTACATCCGAGCAGGATCGCTAGAGCAGTTGGTTGAGCGCTTGGTTTTTGATTTGTTTCAGGACATTGCCTTCCAGATTGATGATGAACGGCTGAGAATGCCCATTTTGGGCAATACACTCTCGGTGACGATATTGGATTATTGCAAGGCGCATCAACGCGTTCTTGGACCGCTGGTTCGCCAGTGTTCAGCAAGTCTTTTTATGAAGCCTCTCAGTAAGGTCCTAACTCAGATGCTTGAGCGGGTCACAGAGGTTAATCAAACCCCGACTTTGGGATCCCTTGAGCAGGCGTACTTGATCGCCACAATCGCAAGTGTGATTCATGGCATTCTCCAGGTGTGGGTTGAGCGCGGTTTTTGCGATGCGCCAGACCAAATCGCTAATTTTACCGATACGCTGTTGATTGAAGGGCTTCAAAAAATCTTGCAGGGGGAGGGTGCGGCTTAACGTTGAGTAGAGATCAGCTGTTGTGTTGAACCCGCCGCGCGGGAGGACTATTCTCTGAGCATCTACTTTGGGTTTGGAGAAAGCCATGAGACTGATCACGCTGATAACAGCAATGTTGATAGGGTTGTTGATTGTTTGGAGTCAGTTCAGTTTTGGCGTTGTAAAACCCGAAGGATTATTGCTTCGGGGCTTTGAATCAGAAGCCTCTCAAAACCGGCGTGGCATGGAAGCCGTTCGCAATGGCGTGCTTACGACCGTTAGGGTCGATGCCGCTGAGCAGATCAGCGCAACCCGCAGCACCGAAGATATCAAGCCCCTGATTTCTTGGTACCGAGCACGGGATCAAAAGTATTTGGCGTATAGCGTCTTTTCTTATGCCACCAGCCCCTATCTGGAAAATACAGAAGATTCTGATCTTTATATTATGGATGTTGATGGCAGCCGATCTTCAGACTTGAATGTCAATCATCCCGACGTATTGGCCGCGACGGTCGCCTCAGCGAAGGCTTATGTCGATGCGGGTGTTGATGGTATTGAATATGATGTTGATGGCTGGGCTGCCAGTATGGGGAGTTTTGATGCTACGACCTTAGCCGATTTCAACACGTGGCTTGTGGATACGAAAGGATATTCCCAGTCTAAGCTCGATGGGATTTTTGAGACAGCATTTGATCAGTCTACGTTCGACTATCGGAGCTATCTTGTCTCAAAAGGTGTGTCGAAAGATGACTATTACGCTGGAGGGACGAACCAGAGTGCACATTTTAGGCTGTGGCGAGCTTTCAATAATTATCAGGAGCAGGTCACCACAGAAGCGTTGATAACGTCAGTCAATAGTTACGCTTTAGAAGTGCTTGGCAGGGAAATCGAATTTTACTTTAACCGGTACGGCTTTTATCACACACCCGCGCGCCGCTGGAACAGCATTGATCTGGATTCGGGTAGTCTAGGTGAGACTTGGTTTGATGGCCTGACGTGGAACTATGAAAATGGTCACACGCTGGAGCCGGTCTATCGTGCTGGGCTAAAGACCTTCGATAAGCGTTACGAGTCTTGGAATCAACCCACAAACCCCAGTGATGTTGTTCAGGCAGTTTATCTGGCTTCGACAATTGCGAACAACGGTGTCGCAGACTGGCGAGATGATTATCCGGATACAGCATTTGTGGCAAGGTTTGCTTATCGTTTTCAAGCGCAGCTTGACCATACCCCGCTTGCTGAAACCGCTGTTTTTTACCCCCAGGCCACGATTGAACATAATCGACCCGTGCAAGTCGGCGATGACCCTTTAATCGGTGGGCAACACTATTGGTACCTGGGTTTGGGCTACCTAATGGCAGATCTCAACCTGAATTATGATGTGCTTTATGCCCCAGATGATCTGGCGCGATCCGACGATTTTTCTCCGCCTAGTTCTAGTGACTATGCCGTGGTTTTTGCAGCAGAAACCCACCAAGCGACTGATCAGCAATTTGAAGCGCTTGAGTCCTATGTGTCTTCAGGTGGGCGACTCGTTGTAATGGGAAGCAATGTCCTTCGTTACGATGAATTGGGCAATGATCAGGCCTCTGTGCGCGGAATGGGTTCAAAGAGTTATAGTGAGATTTTCGAGAGTGTTGGTTCGCACACGGTCGGGAGTGGACAGGTTGAGATCATTAGTCTGGAAGCTTGGGCATCGAACAGCTATTCATACCGCGTAGCTACACCGTCGATCGACATTGCAGAGATTCGAGCGGGCGTTGATTCGGCACTACCCACCTCGATGAGCAAAGTCGAAATGACGAGTGCTGATCGGCTGCGTGCAATAACCTATGGCGATGACTCAGATGGGTCTGTCATTGTGCATCTCATCAACCATGCG
>CAJYBS010000096.1 GCA_913064795.1 uncultured Gammaproteobacteria bacterium | reverse complement strand
CCTTTGCCCACACCTTAGGGGAATTCGGGATCGTCCTGATGATTGGCGGCAACCTAGAAGCTGAGACCCGTGTCCTTTCGATTGCGTTGTTTGATTATGTTGAGACCTTAAACTACGAACGAGCACATCTGCTGGCGGCAGGGTTGGTTGGATTTTCTCTGATCACCTTAATCCTAGTGCAATGGGCCACTCACCGAGGATACCGGGCCTCGAGTTTGAGCACTCGATGAACCTAATCGAGGCACAGTTCTCTATCCATGACCTTGGGCAGGTTCGGCTCGAAACAGACTTTCAGATGGCCCCTCAGGGTGTCACGGCCCTTTTTGGCCCCTCGGGAGCGGGCAAGTCAACGTTGCTCCATAGCCTCGCAGGACTCATTTCTCCCGAGCATTCTGTGGGGACTCGGATCGAGACGTCCCAGGGCACCTGGCAAGACCCTTCTCGATTTGTAAAGCCCGAGGACCGAGGGGTTGGCATGGTCTTTCAAAAACAGTTGCTTTTTCCCCATCTTACCGTCGAAGAAAATATCCAATACGCACGCAAACGCAAACATGACGGCCCAATACTCGATGATGCCACCTTGATCGAAATCTTCGAGCTTTCACACTTGATGAACCGTCGTCCTGATCAGCTCTCAGGCGGGGAGGCCCAGCGGGTCGCACTTGCTAGAACTCTGGCGAATGCGCCCAGACTCCTTTTGCTTGACGAACCCTTGGCGGCTGTCGATCAAGGCACCCGCGCTAACATTCTGGGCGCACTTATCCAGATCAAATCTGAATTCGCCCTACCCATGCTCTATGTCAGCCACCAATGGGACGAGGTCATGCTGCTGGCGGATCATATCCAAATCATCGCAAATGGTCGGATCGAGCGATCAGAAACCTTAAAAACCCTCAGCGCAGACTTCGATTTTGTCACACAGCAAGCGGAGTTTGCCGGTGCGGTGCTGATGACCGAGGTTGTCAAACATCACCCCGAGGATGCGCTCACAGAAGTGGGCTTAGGTCGCCAAACTGTCCTAATCCCGATCCTTGATAGGCCCGAAGGGGCGAGTGTGAGGCTGCTGATACACCGTCAGGATGTGAGCCTCGTAAAAGCACCTGTGACACACTCGAGCATTCTCAACACCTTGGCCTGCCAAGTGATTGAACTGCATTTTGAGCCCAGCGCTTGTTTGCTATTGCTTTGCTGTGAGGATCAATATTTTACCGCCAAAATTACAGCACGCTCTCAAAGAACCCTTGATTTACAGCCGAATCAAACCATTTATGCCCAGATCAAAGCCACCGCTCTGGCGCCACCAGTACGACACCATGGATGATTTTTCAAACCTGTCTCCTGACCGAATTCTCGATGCCATCGAACACCTTGGTTTTCGCTGTGATGCCCGAATTCTTGAGCTCAACAGTTATGAGAACCGTGTGTTTCAGATCGGCATCGAAGATGCGTTGCCCCTCATTGTAAAATTTTATCGCCCCAACCGCTGGACCCGAAACATGATTGAGGAGGAACACGGTTTTTCTGCAGAACTCTTCGATCATGGCGTCTCCGTCGTACCCCCCGTTCTCCACAACAACGAATCCCTGTTCGAATATCAGGACTTACGCTATGCCATTTTCACCCGCCGAGGCGGCAGAGCGCCCGCAGTCGATAGCTTAGAGTGTCTTGAATCGATGGGGCGGCATATCGCATTGATTCACAACGTCGGGGGCATCAAACCCTTTGATCACCGTCCCGAAATCAGCACTGAGGAATTTGGCGTCTCGGCCCGCGCCGACATTCTGGCCCTTAGTTTTCTCCCAGAAACAATTCGGCCCGCCTATGAATCAGTGAGCGCAGAGGCGCTCAGAATTATCGAGATACAGTTTTCACAATGCCAATACCAATCGATTCGTTTGCACGGAGATTGCCATATGGGCAACGTATTGTGGCGAGAAGAAACACCGCACTTCGTTGATTTTGACGATTCACGCTCAGGGCCAGCGATACAAGATCTGTGGATGCTGCTGTCCGGCGACCGTGCCTCACAACTGTCACAATTACGCGCAATCATGGAAGGATACAACGACTTTCGAACGTTTGATCCAGCGGAGCTAAGGCTCATAGAACCCTTACGAACATTAAGGCTCATGCACCAATCCGCTTGGATCGCTCGACGCTGGCATGAACCTGCTTTTCAGAGGGCCTTTCCATTTTTTGAGTCTGAGCGGTATTGGTCGAATCACATTTTGGCGCTTCGCGAGCAATGTGGTGCCCTCATTGAAGAACCCCTTAACTTGTGGGGGTATTCGGCATAAGCGATCGTCGCGCTGGATTGGCGTAGATCCGCAACCAATAGGGTTGATCTTCTGGCGGACAACTGGAGAGGCGTTGTTCAAACTTTTCAGACAGAAGCTTGGAAACCTCAGCAAAGGGGCTGCCCCTGAGATCAGGGTGCAGCTTTTTTGCAGCCCAGTGATTAATTGGATAGAGCACGGTTTGGCTCAAGATTTGATCATCGACGGCTTTGGCGAGTGCTTCTAAATCTTCAAAATCGCCCTCGAGAGGCTGTCCCAATTTCAACTCAACCCGCCCTTTATGCCCACTGAGCCCTAATGCAAGACTGCGCAAATCCTCTCCTGGGGTTTTCTCATAGCCACCGGTCTCCTCAATGCATCGTAATTCTCGGGCCTTATGGAGATCGAGTGGATCAAATTCGTAGGAGAGGCACATGGGTATTATTTTCAGTGCTTTAACTTTTTCAGGCAGCGCCATTTTTCGATCGCTGAGTTGTAGCATTTTCAACACCGATTCATCGGTCTGATCAATGGCATCTTTGGCCCGGCCCTCGCTTTGGGCAAGCCAGACCGACGCCCCTTCTGAGATTTGCGTCTGAATGAATGAAGAGCTCGCTACTAAATCTCGATAAACTTCGCGAGGGTTAGCGCCAGTTCGATTGATAAAAAAACTCTTGTTCAATCGCATTAGATCGGTCGCAAACCGCTGCTCGACAAGATTATCTCCCACTGCGATGAAGACGGTACCTAGCCCCGCGCGATGTAACGCTAGGTTCAGCAACATCGAGTCCCCAGCAATGTCACGATGATTACTCAAAAACAAATAACCGCGACTTGGATCTAATTGGTCTAATCCCGTCACTCGGAATTCGTCGATGGTTCTCGTGACTAAATCCTCAACGAATCCTCGAACGATGGCTTGAAACTCCGCAATTGACTTCGCAGATTGCATTTGTCGGCGTAACCGCCAGCGAATCACCGACGTCACCAGAGCCGGGGCCATCGACATCATTCTCGGCATCCCCCATTGACCCATCAGCTTCAGCAAAGCCGGGTCAGAGACCAAAGCCTCCAAGACCCCAGAGACTTCATCATCCCTGTAGGGCAAATTGGATTCCGCTGGTTGCACCATGGATTAGAACTCAGTTATGTTTGACCGCTGACTTCAGCGACCTTTTACCTATGACCCTGCTTAGACATGCAGCCACAAAGGATCTCCCTTGGCTGAACGATCTATATAACTATTATATTCTAAAATCCACAGCGACATTCGATCTCTCGCCCTATACCGTTTCCCAGAGATCAGCCTGGCTTGAGCAATTTGCTCCAAAAAGCGCCCATCAACTATGGATTCTAGAGGATCAAGACGAAAAAATTGGCTACGCTTCGAGCCAGCCCTTTCGTGCCAAAGCGGGTTATCAACACACCGTCGAGACAAGTATTTACCTAACGCCGCATCGATATGGCCAAGGTTGGGGGAAAATTCTTTACGATCGTTTGTTTTTGGAAATCGATCAGACTGAAGTCTCTGCGGCGATCGCGATGATCACCCTGCCCAACCCAGCCAGTATTAAACTGCACGCGGGCCAGGGTTTTCAATTGACAGGCAATTTAGTGGATGTGGGCCGAAAATTTGATCAAACCCTTAGCGTCTGCCTTATGCAGAGATCCAAGGCTCGATAATCAGCCAAAAGCCCACCGCCTGAAGAATCAGAAAGACCAGTCTTCGAACAAAATGATCAGAAAACCGTGCGAGTGCTGGTTGCAGCATGACACTCACCACAATAACCACCGGTAAGGCCAGCGCCGTTTTTAGAACCACGGCTTCCGTAAAATGATCAAAATAAACGCCGATCAAGGCGCGGCTAAAAGTCGAGACAAAAAACACCGCCAGCAACGTCAGCCGAATGATCCTAACCGCGACGGGTTGTCGGTAGAGAAAAAAAGCAATGGGTGCGCCAGCTGCGCTGTAAATTCCACCAAAGAATCCACCCAAAAACCCGACCGCTAGGGCCGACCCATTCGATGACCGAGTCTTCCAGGGCGCGGGCGACAGCATCATAACAACCCCGGCAACGACCACCATAACGCCAAGTACAAATTTTAATGCCGTATCCAAAACTGCAGAAAAAGTGTCGAGTAACAAAAACCCTAAAATTAAACTTGGAATGAGACCGAGGACAACCCAGCCAAAAAGCTTTGGATCAAAACGCTGGGGGGTTGATCGAAGGACCAAGATGGTATTGACCATCGACAGAATTGAAATAATCGCCGCCGACTCAAGGATCGGTAGCAACCCCAACGCCGTCGTCACGGCTACAATGATCAACCCCATTGCAAAGCCGGTGACGGTCTGAATCACCGCCGCCATCGCAACAATTAAAAGAAAAACAGCCAATGCGTCTAAATCCATTGTGAATTTTCCGTTAAACTTCAGGTACGTTTTTATCAGTTGTCAACATGGACCTAGCGCTTTCCCAACGCACCGTTTTCGTCAGCGGCAGTCATCGCGGCACTGGACTCATCATTGCCGAACGTTTTTTGCAGGAGGGCGCACGCGTGATTGTACACGCCCCGGAGCCCTCAATGTTATCGGACCTCGACCCACGCTTTGACCTGAGAGTCACAGGCGCCTTGTGGACCGATGAGGGCACTGACGCAGTCGTTGAAGCAGTTAAAACTCTAAGCCCGACTCTGGACGTCCTCGTCAACAATTATGGAACGGCGGCGAAGGGTGACTGGCTTGATACCACAAGTGATCAGTGGCGAGACATGGTTGAGCACAATGTCCTCAGCGTCAGCCGTCTCACCCAGGGACTGCTGCCAGAGCTAAAGGCATCGAGTCAAGCAAGGATCATCAATCTGGGGACCATTGGCTCGACCCGCCCGAATGCGACGATGCCGCATTACTACGCGGCAAAAGGCGCCCTAGCCAATTTAACCGTCGGACTCGCAAAGGCGCTTGCCGGTCAGGACATTACGGTTAACCTCGTTTCACCCGGGCTGATCAGAACTCCCGAGGTGGAGGCGGCCTACCTCAAAATTGCGCAAAAAAGGGGCTGGGGTGAAACCTTTGAAGCCGCAGAGGCGTCAATCGCAGCAACATTCTTTGATAACCCACTGGGTCGGATTGCCACCCGAGAGGAAGTTGCCGACCTCGTCGTCTTTTTAGCTTCAGCGCGCGCCAGCTTTATAAACGGACAGAACATCGCAGTGGATGGCGGCGCCCTCGGTGTTGTCTAAGGATTGATCATGTTGTGGACCAAGGTTATTCATTTGCTCTTCGTCATCGCTTGGATGGCCGGCGCTTTTTATCTCCCAAGGATCCTCGTGCACTACGTCGAGGGCCATTCCAATGGGGAAGACACCCGACGCCTAGTGATCATGGGACAGAAACTTGCAAGGTTTTCCTCGGTCATGATGGTCTTAGCTATCACACCGGGACTCGTACTCTGGCTCTACTATGGCTATCGTGGATCTTGGCTGGTCTGGAAGCTGGGGCTCGTAGCCCTTCTCGTCATGTATCAACTCCAATCTCTGCGTTACGTGCAGCAGATGGCGCGGGGAGAAGTCATCAGAACATCACTCTTTTTTAGGGTCTATAACGAAGCAGCGCTCTTGCTGCTGATTCCGATCTTGATTCTGGTGGTGATCAAACCGTTTTGATCCGATCTCACTGCATCAACACGTGGCCTTGGCAAAGTTTCAGTGTTCAGAACTGCCCGAGAGTAGCCCCTTCATTTCTGCTATCCTGTGGTCGTTGCTCGCCGCTACAAAAGCAACATCATTCAAATAACTCACTGTTGTAACCTCCCTTGCGACCTAGGCTGCCTTGTGATTGACCAACTACTTTTTAATGTGACTCAATCGGCCCTCGCCGGCAGGAGCGATCGAGTGTTCAAAACGCCCCTGGATGACTGGGAATCACCTTGCGAATCTCTGCGTGACAGCAGTAGCAGTTTTTGGAAGCCGGTCCCGCAATCACCGAAAATGTCCTTCGAAGGGTTCGAGCGCGCTATCGAGGCGCACATTCGGGCGGACATCAAGCATTTTTATTGTAGCTTTTGGTCGGGCACCCTGCCGGGGGTACACGAAGGTCGGCCTATTTCATTGATTCAGGTATGGAACCCAGATGACTTTGATCGACTCATCTCAAACCTCGTGGGTCATTATCTTGCCCAGAAACGAGCCAATATTCGATTTTCGGTCTTTATTGGCACCCCAGACGCTGACGACGAACTCAGTGTGAGCGTTGATAATCAAACCGGCGAAATCTTTTTGGAACGTGCTGGCCAAGGCTTTGTCGAGCCGATTGCGCCCTCCTTGGAGCAGTTTCTAGCGCAATTCTCACTACAAGCCCATCGGCTCGACCCAACGGAGCTACCCGAATATGGCTGAGACATTGACCCTAGCACCGATTGAGCACGCGAGGGGAAAGATTCTATTGCCCGGATCGAAGAGCTTGACCAACCGGATTTTGCTTTTAGCCGCGATCGCTGAGGGTGACA
>CAJYBS010000095.1 GCA_913064795.1 uncultured Gammaproteobacteria bacterium | reverse complement strand
CGGTTGGGCGGGTGGTTGGAATGGTCAGGGCCTTGGGCCGTGGCACTCGGATGCACGATTGTTTTCAGTCAGGTTATTTGCCGTTGGCCGCTGAGGTCGGTGAAAGGGCGGGTTCTCCGCGCTTTTAAGCAGGGCCTCGAGGTATTTCTCGCAGTCAGTCCCATCGTATTGTTGTGTGTCCTCGCGGGAGAAGGATTGTTGCTGGTGGGTTTGATCGATGAGCGGGCCGCCGGGACCGGCATCGTCCTCGTCCTTTGTCTGAGCGTTCCCGTTGGGATTTGGCATGGATCGACGCCTCGGACCCGATCCGTAGTTTTATCGAGCCCGAAGGTCAAGTCGCCACTGCATTTGGTTCAAATTACGGACGTCCACCTGGGTTCCCGAGGTGCTGGATTTCTACGCAATATTCTTGCTGAGGTGATGGTGCTCAATCCAGATGCTTTGTGTATCACCGGCGACTTCATCGACACCACAGATTTTCCTGAGTCCGCGTTGCAGCCCCTCGCAGACCTCCCCATGCCGATTTACTTTGTCATCGGCAATCACGAGCGCTATGAGGATCTCGACCAAATTGTTGATCGTTTGACGCGACAAGGCGTGATCGTTCTGCGCAATGCCGCCGCGTCACTGAGGCCCGATGTGCAGATCATCGGTATTGATGATGCCGATGAACCGGGTCAATTGGCGCGCTGGCTGCCTGTCATTGAGCAGGTCGATGACGCCTATAAAGTGCTGCTTTATCATAGGCCCTCGGGTTTAGACCAAGCAGCGTCAGCTGGCCTACAGCTGACACTCAGTGGGCATACCCATAATGGCCAGGTCTGGCCTTTCAACCTGCTGGTGCAGCGGGTCTTCCCGATGATCAAAGGGCTCTACCACACGGACCAATGTGCGCATTATGTCTCAGAGGGTACTGGCACCTGGGGGCCGGTTTTTAGACTCGGCACGCGAGGAGAGATTACGTCGATCTGGATTCGACCGCCGGTGGAGAATCTGAGCTAGGATCTGATCAATCTGCTGGGGATTTGGGGGTATCAATGGGATGGATAGTGCAGTGTTCACCGGGTGTGTATTCAGGCCCGGGCGTTGAAAGCAATGGGCGGGTGTCGGATACTGTAGGTCAGTCAGAATTGAAAGAGTAGCGAACGCGCTTGGCAATCGCCCACACCCACAATCTTAAGGGGAGGGCGAGGCTCCAGAGGCCGTTTAGAGGCTGAGCAATCGCAACCATTGACAGGCGCACCGCTTGAAAAGTTTTGCTTGAGCCGTTGATTCGCTCCACACCGCCGCTGTCGCAGCGGATGGAGCACCTCGAGAATACCTGGGTCTGATAAAACAAGTTCGGGCATGGCCTTGGTAAGATTGTAAAAAGCCAGAGCTAAGAATTTACAATGAGGAAGGATGATGTCAGAAGCATTTAGAACCGCCACTCGAGCATGGTTAGAAGAAAATTGCCCAGAGAGCATGCGGACCCCCATGGCCGCCGATGAGTATCCAGGTGGAGGCCGCAGAGCCCGATTTAAGAACCCAGACACCAAAGTATGGATGGAGCGATGTGCGGCTAAGGGCTTCACCGTACCGACCTGGCCAGAAGCCTATGGCGGCGCGGGTTTGGATGTCAGTGAGGCGCAGATTCTGCGTCAGGAAATGCAACGAATCAAAGCGAGAACGCCTTTGGTGGGTATGGGGCTGTCGATGATTGGCCCAGCCTTGCTGGAATTCGGAACGGATGAGCAGAAAGCTGAGCATTTACCGAAAATAGCCTCGGGAGAGATTTGGTGGTGCCAGGGCTACAGCGAGCCCAACTCAGGTTCTGATCTCGCGAGTTTGCAAACCCGGGCAGTTTCCGACGGTGATGAATACGTGATCAACGGTCAGAAAATCTGGACCTCAGGGGCCGATAATGCCGATTGGATTTTCTGTTTGGTCCGAACGGATCCCAGCGCGCCAAAGCATAATGGCATCACATTTATATTATTTGATATGGACCAACCCGGTGTCTCTGTTAAGCCTATTAAGTTGATCAGCGGACTCTCACCGTTTTGCGAAACATTTTTTGAAGACGCGAGAGCGCTAAAAAGTAATGTCGTAGGAAGAGTCAATGAAGGCTGGACCGTTGCAAAGCGACTCCTGCAATACGAACGAACGATGATTGGCGGCGGTGACGGCGGAAATACTCGAACGCCGATTGCTGAAGTCGCTAAGACCTACTTAGGGAAAACAGGCGAGAAATTGGCGGATCCAGAGATCCGACAAGAAATCACCCAGCACGCGATGGATGATCGTGCTTTCGGGTTAACCGTTCGCCGTACACTGGAGGAGTCTCAGTCGACCAAGGCGCCGAGTTTCGTCTCTTCAATGTTTAAGCTCTATGGCACCGAGCAAAACAAAAAACGATCTGAGTTGTTGCTCAAAGCAATGGGCTCACAAATGTTGGGCTGGCAGGGGGAAGGTTTTGAAGTCGATGAACTCGATGCGACCCGTGCTTGGTTGCGGACCAAGGCTAACTCGATTGAAGGTGGTACTTCAGAAGTCCAGCTCAATATTATTGCCAAGCGAGTGCTGAGCCTCCCGGACTGAGGACATCAAAATTCCGACGCGGGATTGAGGTTCTCGATTGCGCTTGGAATGAACGTCAATCTGCCCTAGTGATTTTTAGGAAAAAGACATGTCCGTCAATCGAGCGTCACCCACATCGCACTCCTACTTTGCCCAAGGCCTTCGGCTGCACTATCTTGATTGGGGTAACCCAGAAGCGCCGCCGTTACTGCTGGTTCACGGTAATCGAGACCACTGCCACAATTGGGACTGGGTGGCTCAAGAACTTCGGGACGAATACCATATTCTCGCGCCGGACTTTCGGGGTCATGGCGATTCAGAGCGAATTCTCGGTGGAAACTATAACCACACCGGGTACCTTTACGACCTGGCGCAGCTGATTCACCAGCAAAACCTCGCGCCCCTTAAGGTGATTGCCCATAGTTTGGGCGGTAGCGTGGCGCTACGCTACGCCGGCGCCTATCCGGAAAATATCGAGAAAATGATTGTCATTGAGGGAACCGGGGGTCCAGGCTGGATGTATCAGGAGGTTCCCGTTCACGAGCGTATCCGCAATTGGGTTGACAGCACGCGAGCCAGCGCGGGTCGATCACCAAGGCGTTATGGTTCTCTAGAGGACGCGTTTGAGCGCATGCAAGCGGAGAACAAGCATCTGAGTGAGTCCCAAGCGCGGCATTTGACAGCGCATGGAAGCAATCAGAATGAGGACGGAAGCTATTCTTGGAAGTTCGACAATCAAACCCATGTCATGGCGCCATTTGATCTAACCCTTGACCAGACCCAAACACTTTGGGCAAGGATTACCGCACCTTTGTTGCTCATCAGCGGCAGCGAAAGTCAATTTGGCCAGCACCAAAAAGAGGATATTACGCGCTACTTTCCAGACGCGCGATCCTTGGTTTTTGAGAATGCAGGGCATTGGGTGCAGCATGACCAGCTTGACCGTTTTGTGAGCGAAGCGCGGCTGTTCTTGAAGGACGCCTAGCGGTCAAGCGGGGTTTAGAGCCCGTTGGCCTTAATGTGTTGAATCAGAATGTCTCTGATCAGAAGTCCGGTATCGACGGTTTCAATATCGTCTCCAAAGGCCAATTCTGCGTGGGAAGCGATATAGCTATTGGTCGCAAGGTGATATTGCCGGTCTGGATCGATATCCGGGACTGAATGATGGAGTTCGGGCTCTTGAGCCAATAAAACAATCAGGTCCTTACCCTTGATGCGCATTCTGACCAACGTGTTCCCGAAGGGTTCAATATTCCAAAGCATGCGAGCGGTTACAGGCCCAACAGAAAGCTCGTCTCGAATGCCCCGGCGATTGTAAAATCCAAGTTCGGTGCCCGCAGCTTGCGCCAAAATAGACTCTAAAATCGGTTGGAGCTCAATCTTCGAATAAGCGCGGGTTGTCTCTGAGATTTGAACGTCGACTTCGTCTTCAACTTTCGACTCGAACAGAGCAACCAAGTTTTCAACCCTGGGGTCTGGCTCCGCCAGATCCTTGGCTTTGAGCAGTTTCCCGCGAATTTGAAGAGGGCCGGCGGGCTTCCCGGGGGCTCGGTTCACACGAATCAGTCCGAGATGGGTGCCATATTGATGAGCTTGGGCGACCGCGGTCCGTCCGACCTGAATGGGTTGTTCGACCAAAGTGTGTGAATGGCCACCAATGATGAGGTCGAGGGCTTGAAACTGCTCAGCAAGTGCCAGCTCTTCCTCGTGGCCAATGTGCGCCAGTAATATCAGGACGTCCACTTGCGGCCGAATTTCCGGAATTAACACATCCAAGCGCTCGGCGGGAGCAGCAAAAGTTAGCCCTTCGTTGCCCACTGGTGAGAAGAGCTTCGGTGAATCCTCTGTGACGAGTCCAATGATCCCGACGGCGATACCCGCAATGTCTAAAATGACGTAGGGCGCATCACCGAGTAGCTCACCGTCCGGGCCGTAGGCATTGGCGGTGAGCAGGGGATGCTCAGCAATGTCTCTGAAGCGTTCGATTTTTCTGTAGCCATGATCAAATTCATGATTGCCTAAGAGCCCAACGTCGTAGCCCATGGTGTTCATCACCTCAAAAATGGGTTCCCCCTCAAACATACTGGATACGGGTGTGCCCGAGATCGCGTCTCCAGCATCAAGGAAAATAACAGCTTCGTTGTTCTCTCGGATTGCTTTGACTTCGGCGGTGATTCTCGCCGCGCCAGCATACTTCTGGGTTTCTTGGATATGGCCGTGAAAATCATTAGTGTGAACAATGACGAGTTCCTGGGCCAGGACCGCGCTGGTGCTGATCAGCCCGATCAGCAAAAAAGTGGTGGCCAATTTAAAAAGAAGGGCAGGATGCATTTAGGACTCCAGATTCAGCGCATCAGAAAACCACGGGAGCAGGCGCGTCAATTCAGAGCGGGCAAAGGCATGTCCCAGACCGTCGATTTCGCGGTAGATCATATGATGATTGTGGGCTTCGAGAATTTGATGCGTCATTTTGCCGACTTCGACAGGAAACATCCAATCCTGGCTGCCATGTACCAGGTAAATGGACTTATCTCGAGCCAGCGCCACAGCTCCGGTTTCAATGAGCGCGGGGTCAAGGGTGCCTGAGAATGGCGCCAAATGGGTAAACGGCGATCCTTGAGATAATCCGAGCTGTAGGGTCAAGGTCGCACCATCAGACATGCCTGTCAGCATAATTTTTTTTCGGTCAATGAGGGTGTTTTGAGCGACGAACTCGATCAATGCCAGCAGTGCGGGCATTTCTTGCTCCGGGTGATGGAGTTGCCACGTTTGATCTTGGGATGTGGGCGCGATCACCACAAATCCACGACTTCGTGCCTCTCGGACCCAGCTCCATAGCATGTCTCGGCCATGACCCGTGCCGCCATGCAGCGCAACGACCACCGGCGTGGCTTGGTTGGGGTCAAGCCAATGCGGGATAAAGATTGAAGCACCTCCTCGCTGATCGTAGTCGTTTTCAATGTGAATCAGGGGCGTTTTTAGGGGTTCTTGCTGCCAGAGCTCGGAGATTTGAGGTTGGACTCTGAGCGAGGGCTCTAGAAAAAATTGATGGATGGGGTTCAGCAGGGTTGCCAGTGGAAAGAGGTGGGCCCGTGCTTTACTAAGGGTCCTTGCAGCGCGCATGCCAGAATCTGGAGAGGTCCCGGCGGATCGATAATTTTCCGCACTTCGAACGGCATAAGTAAAGGCAGTTTTAAGTTGTAATCCGAATTTTTCAACGTGCTCCGGAAAAGCAAGGGGCTCTAGCCGGGCTTGGGCATCCGAGAGAGGTTCAAGAAAAGGGTTTAAAAACTCGATGACACTCTCTGGCCGGGCAGGATGAAAGGCTTGTTGCGCCACTTCCATCGCCTCAAGCGCCGTCAGAAGAACCGGAAGGGTCTCGGTCAGTGTATCAGCGAGGGGGTCGGTGGAGTCGTTCATGATTGCTTCAAGACGCTGTTTGCGCGCTATGATAGCGCACTGTTGGGGCAGTGAACCAACCGGAGTAACAAGGATGAGCGATAATTGGGTCTACCAGGATGAGCATCTCTTAGTGATGAATAAGCCCGCAGGCCTTCTGACCACACCGGGTCGTTTTGAAAAAAAGTGCCTCTGGAACTGGGCAAAAGCGATCGCACCATCAGCCCAAGTGGTGCATCGACTTGATTTGGATACTTCTGGTTTGGTGATGTTCGGATGCTCACCCCAGGGGGTCTCCGGTTTGAATCGATTATTCCGAGATCGGGGGGTCGACAAGGTGTATGACGCGGTCAGTTTCGGTTCGATTGGCCCTGATCGCGGCCGGATTAGGCTGCCCCTTGGTCCTGATCGGTTACAGCGACCCAAACAAAAAATAGATTGGCGACCTGGAAAGCCCGCAGAACCCACACTTCGGGATGGGCATCCAGGGGCGACGCAAGTTCGGTTGGTGCTGAAGCCGATTTCGGGTGTGCGGCACCAATTGCGTATCCATCTCGCGTCGATTGGGCTGCCGATTTTGGGGTGTGATCTTTATGCGCCTCGACCCGTCAGATTGGCAAGCCCCCGTTTATTGCTCCATGCTAGAGGCTTGTCTTTGCCGCATCCTGTAACGGCTGTACCCTTGACCTTAGATGCTGGTCCCGTCTTTTAGGCAGCGTTTGATTAGTAAGCGTTTGAATCGGTGTTAGCTATCCTCTGAAAAGCCTCGTTATCCAGTTACCCGTTATCCATTTAAAAGCGTCGCTACCCCTTGAAAAGACCCGTCCAAATTGGAGGCCAGCGAGACTGTTGGGGTAGCCCTTAAAGGGGATTAGGAGCTCAGCGTCTCACAGGGG
>CAJYBS010000094.1 GCA_913064795.1 uncultured Gammaproteobacteria bacterium | reverse complement strand
CACTAGTTGGGAGGAAGACGACGACGCCATTGCCGTGTTTAATGGAGAGCGCATTCCATTTTTGCCTCGGGACGTTTTGATTCTGCCCATCGCAAACACCACCGTTGAAGAATTCTCGCATTACTTTTTAAACAAAATTTTATCCATCAAGGCCGTCACTGATCACGACATCCAGGCCATCACCGTGAAGGTGTCATCAAGTCCCGGGCAAGATGGCTGCGCTGAGTGGCGGGCAACATGAAGACCGCGATCATCTCCGGCGCCAGCAAGGGCATTGGCAAAGCGGCAGCCCTGACCTTCGCGGCAGCAGGCTACCAAGTCTTTAACCTTTCGCGATCCAGCGCAGGCATCGACGGCGTTTGTGATGTCCCTATCGATCTCTCGGCCAGTGACGTCAGAGAAATTCTTGATACCGCAGTGATTCCAAAAATCGACCCCCTTGACTCCGTCGTACTCATTCATAATGCGGCAAAGCTCGAGTCTGGAGGGCTCAAAGAAGTCTCTGGCGCTATGCTCGGTGACATTCTGAATCTCAATGTCACAGCGCCTCAAAGGCTTAACCACCATTTGCTGCCCTTCATGAAACAAGGCAGCGCAATCATCTATGTCGGCTCAACGCTCTCTGAAAAAGCCGTGGCTAATTCTTTTACTTATGTCACCAGCAAACACGCCGTGCTGGGAATGATGCGCGCAACTTGTCAGGACTTGGCGGGGACACAGATTCATACCGCCTGCGTTTGCCCAGGATTTACCGACACTGAGATGCTGCGCGCCCACGTTGGCGACAATGAGGCAGTACTCCAAGACATTGCGTCGGGGAGTACTTTTGGCCGTTTGGTTTTACCTGGAGAGATCGCTGACCTTTTATTTTTTGCAGCAGAAAACCCGGTGATCAATGGGGCTGTGCTTCACGGCAACTTGGGGCAAATCGAGTCATAGCGACCCCAGGCATTCAGGAGACTTTGATGCAACCCTCCAACGAAACGATTTTGATTCGGCGCGAGCGGGTCTTTTTGATCCTAGCAGGGATCTTCCTGTGCGCTATGACCATGCTCAATCTATTGGGCATCACACGATTCGTTGAGCTCGGCCCCTGGACCCTAGCGGTTGGGGTGCTGCCTTATCCGATCACTTTTTTATGCACCGATTTGATCAGTGAGCTGTATGGTCGGCGCCGCGCTAATTTTTTAGTCACTTTTGGACTGTGCCTTAATCTCTTTATACTGGGCTTTATGTGGCTTGGAGATGCGCTTCCGGCAGCCGCAACCCAAGCGCCCTGGCAGACCCTGAACCTAGCTGATCCTGTCGGGCTTCCCAACGGCGACACGGTGCAAGGCGAAGTCGAGCTTTTTGCCTTGCTCTACGCGACGACCTCAGGTGCAGTCCTCGCCTCAATGCTCGCTTATTTCGCCGCCCAATATTGTGATGTCTTCATGTTCCACTTCTGGAAAAACCTAACCCAAGGTAAGCACCTCTGGCTGCGTAATAACGGCAGCACCATTATCAGTCAGGGCGTCGATTCGTTCATGGTCGTTGCGGTCACTTTCGGCGCTCAGTTTTTAGCAGGGGCCATGAGTGCAGCAACACTGTTTTCGCTCATGACCAGCAACTACCTTTTTAAGTTGACAGTGGCGCTACTCGATACCCTGCCGCTGTATCTTTGCGTCCATTACCTAAGGCCTTATTTGGGAATCGAGGAAGGGGAAGTGGGCTATGGACTCGGTGAACACAGCAGCGATCCTTGAGTTTTGGTTTGGCGCTGCCGCTGAATCACCGGCTGAAGTCCGTACTGCCAAAAAGTACTGGTATCGATCCGGACCCCGTCTCGACAAAGAGATTATCCAACGTTTTTCTAATGATCACATCGAGGCTCAACGCCCTCATACAATAGATGTCCAAGGGGACGCGCGAGATATCTTGGCACGTATTCTTTTACTCGATCAATTTTCGCGGCATCTTTATCGCGGGACGGCAAAGGCCTATGCATTCGATCCTATGGCTCAGGATTTTGCACAGCGTCTGCACTGGCCGCGCCTTGATTTATCGTGCTCGCCCATAGAAAAAGTTTTCGCGCTACACCCCTTTCATCATGCTGAGAACCCTCAGCTACAGCGTATGGGCATTGAGCAACTCGAGCAAATCACGAAAAAATCTGACAAGGCTTGGCAGGGGGTCTTGAAGCGCTTCTTGAAGTCATTTGAAGACCACGCTTTAATCATTGATCGCTTTGGTCGGTTTCCGCACCGCAACTCAATATTGGGGAGAAACCAGACCAATGCCGAAATCAAATTTTTGAAGACCACTAAACAACATTTTGGACAGGTTCATGGCAGTCATTGATCAGACAATTCCCTATTCCGCTGATGATCCCTCGACCTTGACCCAGTTCGATGCTGTGATCGATCAGTATCTCACCTATAGCACCACCACCATGTCCACCCTGGAGCAAATTCAAGCTCAGGATCCAAACTTTGTGATGGGCCACGTCTTTCGCGGCTATCAACTCAAGTCGGCGAGCGATCCACGATTTTTGGGCGCTATCGACCAAAGCCTCTCTGCTGCCCGAGCGGCCGGGGGAACAGCGCGTGAGCAGCAACACATTGAGGCCTTAGCGGCCTGGCGCCATGACGATACCCGAACCGTCACAGCGATACTTGACCAGATTCTTATTAACGATCCTTCTGATCTGATCGCGCTCAAAGCCGCAAATCATCTACACTTCTATCGTGGCGATGTTGCCCGCATGCGTGATTCTGTCGCTCGGTCGCTACCACATTTTCCTCAGGATCATCCTTGGAGAAGTTTTGTCCTGGGCATGTTGAGTTTTGGCCACGAAGAATGCGGTGACTACTCTGACGCGCTGGCCTGCGGTGAGGCAGCAGTCGCCGCCGAGCCTATGGATATGTGGGCGGCGCATGCGGTTGGGCACGTTCACGAGATGCAAAAAAACTACAGTGCAGGCATTGAATGGCTAGAACAGTGCGATCGACACTGGGATCAGACTAATAATTTTCGGAACCATTTGATTTGGCACAAAGCGCTGATGTTCATTGGACAAAACCGCCTCAGCGAAGCCCTCCATCTTTATGATCAAGAGCTCACGGATTGTTTAAGCGATGATTTTTATCTCGATGTTTGCAATGCAGCAAGTTTGCTCTGGCGACTCGAAATGAAAGGCATTGACGTGGGCGATCGTTGGTTTGCGCTGACGGACTTTCAGCATCGCACCACCGATCAAGAGCTGCTTTTTATCGCGCTGCATTACTTGATGGTACAAGCGAGAACCACAGGCAAAGCCGCTGACCCAGCGCTGATCGCGCCCTTTGAGCTTTGGAGTGATGGTTCGATGGAGCAAGCAAAACTTTGTCAACGCATTGGCACCGACCTCGCATCGGGCATTATTCACATTGCCAGCGAAGAACCTGCCGTCGGGGTGCACTATTTACAAAAAGCCCTGCCGGAATTGCAGTCACTTGGAGGCTCTCACGCACAACGCGCGCTGTTTACTGATTTCATTCAACACTACGCCTAGGAAAACCCATGAACTTTGAACAAATCATTTACGATAAAAATGGTCCCGTCCTGACGGTTACACTGAACCGGCCAGACAAACTCAATGCCTATACCGGACAAATGCAGGCCGAAATCATCTCTGCCCTCGATGCCGCGGATGCCGATGACGAGATCAGAGCCATCATCTTCACCGGCGCGGGCCGAGGCTTCTGCGCGGGCGCCGACCTTTCCGGGGGCGGTAATACCTTTAACAACGACGCCCCTGGAAGAGAGGGTGGATTACGCCGAGACGGCGGTGGCGTGTTGACCCTGCGAATATTCGAGTCGCTAAAACCGATCATTTCAGCCTGTAACGGTCCCGCCGTCGGCGTCGGGGCAACTCTCCAATGTGCAACAGACGTTCGCCTGGCGTCTGAGGAAGCGCGTTACGGTTTCGTTTTCTCGAAAAGAGCAGTGGTGCCCGAGGCGTGCTCAAGCTGGTTCCTGCCTCGAATTGTCGGTATCCAACAGGCTCTCGAGTGGACCTTCTCGGGTCGAGTTTTTGGCGCGGAAGAAGCAAAAGCCGGGGGTCTCGTCCGCAGCGTTCATAAACCGGCTGACCTGATGCCCGCAGCGATCGATCTTGCGCACGAATTTGCCGAATCCACCTCACCCGTCTCCGTCGCTCTTATCCGTCAAATGATGTGGCGAATGCTCGGCGCCGATCATCCCATGGAAGCCCATAAAGTGGACTCACGAGGCATCTACTACCGCGGTAAATCTGCAGACGCCATTGAAGGGGTTGAATCCTTTCTAGAAAAACGGGCACCGGTTTTTCCAGGAAAAGTCTCGAGCGATATGCCCGAATACTTCCCCTGGTGGACTGAACGAACGTTTGAATAAATCTGTCATCAAATGGCCTCAGGCCATAGGGTAAGCTTCCGGCGAGGGCAAGAGGTCTGTCATGGCAAAGAGAAAGGCCTTTACTGACCCCAAAATGCCTTCTCGGCCAAGGAACCTACACCTTTACCGACGGAGAACCCGGAAAGCATTCCAACCACCCTTCGTCCTCGAGCTGTTGAAATCAAAAAAAGCGTCATCGAGGTAGATATGCGCTGTGCGCCTTGACCTCATGAGCGCTCCAATCAGAGCAAGCCACCTTGATCCGGTGCGGGCCGAGCACGCTGGTTGTAGAGCATCGCCTTGAGACTGGCGAGCTCTTCAGGCGACATGGCAGCAGGGTCATTACGCAGGTCGCTGCCGACCGCCATTCCTCGCTGTACGGCCGGTCTATCCGATAACTCATCGAACCAACGTTTGAAATATTTGAACTCATTGATGTCCTGACCTTGCCCCGCCCAGTTTACACACCAGGGATAACAGATCATGTCGGCAATGGTGTAGTGGTCACCACAAAGATAAGGCTGATTGTAAAGCTGGTTGTTGAGCACCCCGTAAAACCGGTTGACCTCGTCAGTAAATCGGGTCACCGCATAGGATTGATCGCCTTCAGTATCCCCCAACCTGCGAAAGTGACCACACTCCCCGGTCTTAGGCCCCTGATTGGCCATTTGCCAGACGACCCACTGCACCACTTCATACTTGCCCCGGGGATCACTTGGCATAAATTGGCCGGTTTTTTCAGCCAAATAGAGCATCATGGCGCCTGATTCAAAGATCGAGATCGGCGGGCCGCCATCGGCGGGCGCATGATCGACCAATGCTGGCATTCGATTATTGGGATTGATGGATAAAAAAGCGTCTGTAAACTGATCACCCCGACCTATGTTACAAGGCACCACTCGATACTCTACCCCACACTCTTCCAACTGTATCGTGACTTTTTTACCATTAGGTGTCGGCCAGTAGTGTAAATCTAACATTGCATCGCTCCTTTCTCTTTTCACATTCAATCAACAAATCGGTTAAACAAACCGTCCCAAAACCGCGCAGGTCGACCCAATTCAGCCTCGCTAGCATCTGCACGCTCCGCTGCGTATTGCAATATCCGAGCACCTAAAAAGCGTACCGGTTCGAGCTCCCAGTTCCGTGCAAGATCGTCAACCCAAGGCAAGCCTAAGATCTCCGAATCCTCACCGCGGACTAAGTCGACCAAAATTCTTGCCGCTAGATTGGAAGCAGCGACCCCCTCACCCACATAGCCGCCGGCAGATCCAAGGCCCGTTTCCGGATCAAACGTTACAGTCGGTCGCCAATGCCGGTTCACCCCAAGGGGGCCACCCCAGCGATGGGTCATTTTGTAATCAACCAGCACTGGAAACAGATCTCTCAAGGATTGGGCGACCGAATCAAGTCCTGGATCATCCCCTGGGATCACAGGCTTAACTTTGGAACCAAAGTAGTAACCGCCTCGCCCGCCGAACGCCAACCGGTCATCCGCAGTTCGTTGGCCATAGATCACCACCCGTCTAGGATCCCCAAAGGTTTCACGGTGGACGAGTCCAATCTCATCCCACACCGACCCAGGGAGCGGCTCTGTCGCCACCATCATTGAGTAGATCGGTAAAACCGCTCGTTTTTGGCCTTTCAGGGTGGGGGTAAAGCCTTCGGTTGCGCGGAGGATTTTGTCTGCACGAAGTTCACCGCGATTGGTCTCGACCCGTCCAGAAACGTAACCGGTCACCTTCGTCGATTCAAGGCAGAGAACCCCTCTGGCTTTTAATCGATGGGCTAAACCCCTAGCCAATCGAGCGGGATGGATCGCAGCACAATGGGGCGTAAACATCGCGCCAAAGTTACTGGCAGTTCCAACCCGCGCCCGAGACTCAGGCGCATCGAGCCAGCGATAGTCAGCCTCGGTAAAGCCGACTTGGTGTAAGTGCTTTAATTCGTCTTGCAGTTGGGTAACTTGGAACGGGCTTGTTGCCACCATCAAGTTGCCACCTTTTTCAAAATGGCAATCGATTTGCTCGTGATCCGCGACGCGAGCGATCTCATCGACTGTCGCCTGCATCGCTCGGGCCAATCGCAGACCGGTGGCCCGAGTGGACACTTGACTCAATAGCGCCTCGACATCATGGGACGTGCCCATGCACCATCCTCCGTTGCGACCGCTGGCGCCGAACCCAAACACTTCAGCCTCTAAAATTGCAACCTTAAGGTGAGGACAGTATTCGCTCAGATAGTAGGCCATCCAAAGACCGGTATAGCCGCCACCGATTATTGCCACGTCAACTTGAGTGGGCATTGGTTCAGCCGCTAAGCCAAGGTCGTCCGGCGCAAGGCTGTCGAACCAATAACTACCGTTGTGCGTCATCCGATGCCAATCCTATGTTTCAAGACTCGCTCACGGCTCTCTCAGTGATGACTGAACCGGCTGAATCTCTCGCTATTTTGCGTGCAATCTGACGGGAAGATGCGAGTAACCCTTGACGAAATTAGAATTTACATAGGACGGC
>CAJYBS010000093.1 GCA_913064795.1 uncultured Gammaproteobacteria bacterium | reverse complement strand
AAAATTTCTGGATGATCAAGAGCCACGCGAATTCCGCGCCATCCAAGAAAAGGATTTTCTTCCTGAATTGGAAAATAAGGGAGCGATTTGTCGCCGCCAATATCCAAGGTCCGCATGGTCACGGCCCTGGGCGCAAAGGCCTGAAGGTGATCGCGGTAGATTTGGCGTTGGGATTCTTCGGTGGGGAAGGCTTCATTCATCATAAAATGAATTTCTGTGCGATAAAGACCGACCCCTTCAGCTCCGCGATCAAGAGATCGCGCAACATCAGAAAACAAACCCGTGTTTACCCAGAGCCGGGTTCGATGCCCATCGGGGGTCACACAATGACCTGGCGCCAATTGTTCAAGATCACGACTGAGCGCCGCCTCTTCCTCTTTGCGCCTCTGGTACTGACGCCGCTGGTTGGACGTAGGCGAGGTCAGAATGACTCCCTGAAAACCATCAACAACGATTTCGCCGCCATCGATGAGGGGCATGGGCAAGTCCTTCACCCCCATCACCGTCGGCACGCCCAGAGCCTCTGCTAAGATGGCCAGGTGGGAATTCACCGAGCCGCTGCCTGAGACCAGGCCTTTCAATCGGTCCCTGGGCACCGAGGCAAGGTCCGATAACGACAAATCATCACCGACTAAAATGCTGTCCTTGGGAAAGTGCAATCGGCGACGATTGCGCTTCTCTAAATGACTCAACATACGATTCCCAAGTTCACGCAAGTCGTTCGCTCGCTCACGCAAGTAGGCATCTTCCATCAAATCAAACCGGGCTAAGTGCTCATCAATGGTTTGCTTTAACGCCCCTTGTGCCCACTGGCCTTTTTTAATGCGCTGAACAACCTCCTTGGGTATCGCACCTTCATCAAGCATCAACAGGTAGGCGTCAAATAAACCAAGGGTATCTTCCTGAAGTTCGCCTGCCATCTTTTCCGCGATGACCTGAATCTCTGCTCGGGTTTCTGTAACAGCAACCGCAAATCGATCGACCTCTCTGGCCACGTTTCTGACTTTTCGGAAGGGAACTTGGGTGAGGTCGACCGATGGATAAATGACGATGGCCACCCCAAGGGCAACGCCCGGTGCTCCGGGAGCACCCCGAAACGTTCTGGAGACTTTTCGCCGGGTGATTGACAAGCGACCCGTCACTTTCGCATGGGCAATCAAACCCGCGAGTTGCGCCGAGAGGGTCACCAAAAAGGCCTCTTCACTCTCATCGAACCGCCGCTTGTCGCGCTGCTGAACCACCAACACACCCAACGTTTGTCCCTGATGAATAATCGGAACACCCAGAAAGGCATTAAATTCATCCTCGCCGATTTCGGCGATGTATTGATTGCGAGGATGTTCTGTGACCACTTCTACATTGAGCGGCTCAGCCCGCTCGGCGACATAGCCGACAAGGCCCTCCCCCGCACCCAGACTCACTTTACCCACCACAGATTGGTTCAGACCCCGAGTTGCTCTAAAAACGTAACGCCCTCGCTTCTCATCCAGCAAGTACACGCTGCACACCTCAGTGGCCATAATTGATCGAACGCGATCTACCGTGGTCTCTAGCGCACGCTCTAGATCAGGTGCGACGCTGACTTCCTGAACAACTCTACGGAGGGCATCAAGCACGGCTAACATTCTCCCGAATACAGTGCTTGAGATTAGGCGCGAGCTCTTTGAGGGCGCGACGATAAGCCTCTCGTTTCGGCGCCCAGACCTGCCCCACCGGGTACCAGTAAGGCACCCATGCCCAGTCATCGAACTCTGGCCGCTGATCCCGATCTAAAACAAACTGATGCTGGTCATCGAGGAGCTTTAACAAGCAGTATTTCTGCTTTTGGCCGACAAAGGCTGACTTATTGTGCTTTAGCATATGCCGGGGCAAACGGTACCGATACCAGCCCTTGGTCGTAGAAACCAGCTCTACCTCATGTTTGAGTAATCCCGTTTCTTCCTCGAGTTCTCTAAACAGTGCGACTTCCAGGGATTCCCGGGACTCAATCCCGCCCTGGGGGAATTGCCAGGCGTCCTGTTGGCGCCGTTTACCCCAAAACACTTGGCCATCGCTGTTTGCGATGACAATACAGACATTCGGCCGAAATCCTTGTTCATCCATCATATTGATAGTGCCCTGAAACCCCTATCTGGGGTACGCTAATCGAACTAACATCCAGATATATCACGGATACCCCCTACAATCGACAGGAGTCAGTGTTGCCGCTTGCTATTTTCGATCTTGATGACACCCTGATTGCCGGCGACAGCGACCACGCTTGGGGCCAGTTCTTAGTCTCCAAGCATTTGGTCGATGAAAAGACCTTTAAAGTACAAAACGATCACTTCTTTCAGCAATATCAGCAGGGCGTTTTAGATGTCGATGCCTATCTCGCCTTCTCTTGTGCCCCGCTCGCGCAGATATCGCCCGTCGCACTCGATCAATTACAAGCCGAGTTCATGCGCGCCGTGATTGCTCCCATGATATTACCCCTCGGTCTCGCTCGCATTGCCCAACACCGAAAACAAGGCGATTTTGTGATGATCATCACCGCCACCCTTGATGTTATTACGGGACCGATTGCGCATGCCCTCGGCGTAGAAACCTTGCTTGCGCCTGTCGCGGAGATCAAAGAAGGTCGGTATACAGGAGCCGTAAAAGGCATTGCAACCCTGGGCCAAGGTAAGGTTGATCGATTGAACCTTTGGCTCAAGGATCAGCCGTATGATCTAAGTGGCAGCACTTTTTATTCTGACAGTCGAAACGATATTCCCTTACTGAGTCTTGTGGACTACCCCGTTTGCGTTGACCCCGACGACGTCCTTCGGGCCCACGCCCGCACCCAGGATTGGCCCGTAATCAGCCTCAGAGAACCTAGTCAGGGTCCTGCTTAACCCTCAGCGACCTCCGAGAACGCCAGATCTAAATCTCGCGCCGCCTTGACGTCATCTAAACGAGAAATGGGCAAAGTATGCGGCGCCGTTGTAACCCGCTCCGGCTCTACTCGAGCCTCTTCTAATATCTGAGCCATCGCACTTACAAATCCATCAATCTCAGCCTTCGACTCGGTTTCTGTGGGTTCAATCAGCAAACATTCGGGCACCAGGAGCGGAAAATAAGTCGTCGGCGCATGAAAGCCATAATCTAACAGCCGCTTCGCAAAATCCATCGCCGTCACACCCTGATTTTTTGCTTCTTTGGACAAACTCACGATGAATTCATGGGTAGCTCTGCGGGTGGGATAAGCCAATGTAAACCCGGCTTGTTCGAGGGACTTTGCCATATAATTGGCGTTTAAGGTGGCGTACTCACCCACCCGGTGCAGACCTTCCCCGCCCAGCAATCGCGCATAAGCGTAAGCCCTTAGAAGAATTCCAGCATTGCCCATAAAGCAGGAAAGTCGCCCAATGCTATCGGGACAGTCTTTATGATCCAACCATCGATAGGTTGGGGATTCACCGCCGCTTGAGCCCACCATTGGAGTGGGCAGGAATGGCACAAGCCTCGGTCCTACGCCTACCGGGCCAGAGCCCGGACCCCCTCCGCCATGGGGGGTTGCGAATGTTTTATGGAGGTTCATATGAAGCACATCAAAACCCATATCCCCTGGCCGAACCTGGCCCAAAATTGCATTTAAATTAGCGCCATCGTAATACAGCAGACCACCCGCATCGTGGACCGTCTCAGCTATGGCCTGAACTTGTCGCTCAAACACACCGCAAGTCGATGGATTGGTCATCATGAGCCCCGCGGTTGCTGGCCCAACGGCGGCTTTGAGGGCTTCGAGATCGACATCGCCGTCATTGGTTACCGGAATTTCTCGCACTGTGAAACCGCACATCACGGCGGTGGCTGGGTTTGTGCCATGGGCTGCTTCGGGGACTAAGATTTCAGTTCGCTGAACATCACCCCGTTTCGCGTGATAGGCCCGGATCATCGCGACCCCGGCAAATTCCCCTTGAGCACCTGCCATAGGCGTTAAAGACACCGCCTGCATCCCAGTGACCTCTTTTAAATAATTTTGTAGCTCAAACAGGCACGCCATATAGCCTTGGCTATTGGCGTCCGGCGCTAGGGGATGACGATTTAAAAAACCGGGTAGGCTCGCAACTTGATGTGCCCCCCGGGGGTTATATTTCATCGTGCAAGATCCCAGGGGGTAGAACTGCCGGTCAATCGCAAAGTTCTTTGCCGATAAATTGGTGTAGTGACGGACGGTTTCAAGTTCTGAAACCTCCGGCAATCCCACCTCGCTTTGGCGCAAATGCTCCCCCAAGTCCTCCGCGATTTGCCCGTCCAGACCTTTGGCACTGACATACTGAGCTCTGGCCTGACGGCCTGCTCGACTGCGTTCGTAAATTAACATGGACTCATCTCGCTTTGGATTACGGCATTTAGGCAGCTAATAAAGGCATCAATGTCCTCGCCAGTTTTTGTTTCCGTCACATTGACCAACAGACAATGATCTAGCCCTGCATCCACCACCCCAAGGTCAAAACCCGGCACAATACCTCGCTCTGCCATTTTCCGGACAACCACCTCGGCCAAAACAGGAAGCTCAAGCACCTGTTCGTGAAAGACTGGGCCCTCAAAGCGGGCCTGCACGCCCGGGATAGCCGTCGCCTGGCCCACTAAATTTTTTAGCCCCGCATGGGATTGAAGCGCAACTTGCCTTAGGCCCTCATTGCCCATCAAACTCAAATACAGTGTCGCAGCAGTGACCAACAATCCTTGATTAGTGCAGATATTCGAGGTCGCTTTACCCCGACGGATGTGCTGCTCGCGGGCTTGCAAGGTTAAGGTGTAGCCCGGTCGGTTGCGCTGGTCTACGGTTCGGCCGATGATACGCCCGGGCATTTGACGCACGATCTGTTTCTTACAACACATTAAACCCAGGTAGGGTCCACCTGAGGCCATTGGAATCCCCAAAGGCTGACCCTCCCCAACCACAATATCTGCACCGTTTTCACCCCAGTGTCCAGGCGGCTTCAACAAAGCCAGGGCCGTCGGGTTCACCACTCCAATGACCAGGGCACCAGCGGCCGAAGCAATATCGGTCAACCGATCAACAGGATCTAGGCCCCCAAAAAAGTTTGGATAGCTCACAGCAAGCGCAGCGGCGTCCTGAACGCGATCGCTATCTAGATCAACCCGGCCTGTCCGTGGATCATAATCGAGCACATCAAGGGTCAATCCCTGGGGCTTCACAATGGTCCGACAGGTCTCTAAGTATTGAGGGTGGATGTTGCCCGCAACCAGGATCCGCTTGCTTCGATTGCGTTTGTTGGCACGCACCGCCATCAACATAGCTTCAGCCAGAGCGGTCGCGCCGTCGTAGACCGAGGCATTGGCAACCTCCATTGCCGTCAACCTGCTGATCATCGTCTGGAATTCATAAATCAATTGGAGTGTGCCTTGACTCGCCTCGGCTTGATACGGCGTATACGCCGTCATGAATTCACCCCGAGCCACTAGGTCCCAAATCGCCGCAGGAATATGATGGTTGTACGCCCCTGCACCTAAAAAGCAGAGGTCAACTTCATCCTGGCGGGCACGCCGGTTCATCATCTGACCCAGCGCCATTTCAGAGATTCCAGCCGGAATCTGGTTGAGCTTCTCAGCTCTGAGGCCCTTTGGAATTTCGTCAAACAGCGCCTCAATATCTGGCGCGCCAATGACCTCAAGCATCTGCTGTTGGTCAAGCGGCGTATGGGGAATAAATGGCATGATGATCCTCTACTCAACTCGGATGTTTCTAAACTGGGGTGTTCCTAAATTAGGCGCTCGATGATGTTAAGGCCGTTTTTGGAAGACGCCCCCTGTCTCGGTTTGAGGGAGGCGTTGAATCTCAAATATTCGGGCTTTGCTGCGTTTTTCAGTCTGCTTCTTCGCTGGCGCAGAGGTCCGCGTAAGCCTCTGCTGTCAGCAATGATGCCAGGGCATTGGGGTCTGTAACTTCCAACTTAAAAAACCAGCCATCGTCAAAGGGCGATTCATTGACGGTTTCTGGCTCTGATTCGAGCCGATCATTGCAAGCGATGACTTGACCTGCTATCGGTGCGTAAATATCCGAAGCGGCTTTTACCGACTCGACCACCGCTATGTCGTCTCCTGCATTGACCGACTGACCGACTTCAGGCAATTCAACAAAAACAACGTCTCCGAGGGCATCCTGAGCGTGATCACTGATCCCCACGGTCACGGTACCATCTTCCTCAAGGCGCACCCACTCGTGGGAGCTTTGATACCGCAAATCTTCTCGAACTTCCGCCACTGTCTTTTCCTTTCATTAAATATTTTTCTAAATCACAATTTTACGATCCAATCACGTTTCGGCGATCATCTTTTCGTAGACCTTTTGGCCTCTCCGGACAAAAGGCAGGGAAACGGGTTCTACCGCTTGGCGTTTGCCGCGTATTTCGACAGAAAGCGGACCCTCCCAAGGCTTTACCCGTGCGAAACCAATGCCCGCTTGTAACGTCGGCGAGAAGGCCCCGCTGGTGATTTCACCTACCAAAGTGTCCTGGGCATACACCGGATAATGTGCCCGCAATACGCCCCGCCCGAGCATCACTAAACCGATCAACGCGCTCGAGGCTTTGTTAGCTTTCATCTCTAAGACTGCAGCCTCGCCAATAAAATCCCGACCATTGTGTTTCAACGTCCACTCAAGGTTCGATGACAACGGCGAATGGGATTCATCCATATCCTGACCGTAGAGATTCATTCCCGCCTCAAGGCGCAGGGTGTCGCGCGCGCCCAGTCCTATCGGCCGCACGCCAGCCGCCATCAAGGCTGTCCACAACCCCTCCGCCGCCGCATTCGGCAACATCACTTCAACCCCCAACTCCCCGGTGTACCCGGTGCTCGCCAAAAACCAATCCCCAGCGAACCCCCCCTCAAACGGCGCCAAGCCTGCACGCCGCCACTGTTGATGCGGCTCAAGGAAGCGATACACAAG
>CAJYBS010000092.1 GCA_913064795.1 uncultured Gammaproteobacteria bacterium | reverse complement strand
GCTGATCAATGCTAATCCTAAAGGGCGTGCATTGACCTCGGAGGATTTTAAACGTACTCAGGCTGAGACAGCCGCATTGGGCGATGGACAAGTTTTGGTTCGGGTTGAGTTGCTCAGTTTTGATCCCTCCCAAAAAGGCCAGATGGAGAACATTGGCTATGCCGCGGCGACCGAGCAAGGGCAAGTCATGCGCGCAACTGGGATCGGCGAAGTCATTGAATCGACCTCGGACAAATTACCGGTTGGGACACAAGTTTTGGGTAGCCTGGGCTGGCAGCAGTATGCGGTGATGAACGCATCTGAAGTCGAGATCGTGCCAGACGATGGGCTGCGATCCGCCTACTTGGGACCATTGGGAGGTACGGGTTTGACTGCCTACTTCGGTCTTTTTCGGGTGGGACGCCCTGTACCCGGTGATACCGTGCTGGTCTCAGGTGCAGCGGGCGCCACCGGATCGATTGTCGGACAACTGGCAAAACTATCGGGCGCACGAGTGGTTGGAATCGCGGGGGGGCCTCAGAAATGTGATTGGCTTGTCCATGAGCTTGGGTTTGATGCGGCCATTGATTACAAGAACGAACCTGTTAAAGCCGCGATTCGTGCGGCCTGTCCCGGGGGAGTGAATGTGTTTTTCGATAACGTTGGGGGCAGCATTTTAAATGATGCCCTCGCTTGTATTGCGCTCAATGCGCGGGTGGTAATTTGCGGGGGAATTTCTCGATATGAGCAAGCGGTCCTCCCTCCCGGGCCAGCGAATTATTTTAATCTCGTATTCCAGCGGGCCACCATGTCTGGATTTTTGGTGACGGATTACATTTCAGAGTTCGCTGCGGCCAAATCAAGGCTTGCACAATGGATCAAAAATGGCGACTTGGTCTTCAAAGAGGACGTTCAGAGTGGATTTGATCAGATTCCCGGGACGTTGAAACGCGTGTTTGATGGTGACAACTTTGGCAAGCAGCTACTGCAAATATAGCGACTGAGCGATGATTGCAGTAACGCTGCGCCCTCGGCCAAACGATTCATGGCCTCTTCCGAGCCTGTGCGCTGGGCTTTGGGCGCTGCCCTGATCGCTCTGACCCGCGGTTACGAGGTTTAATCCGTCTTCGTTTCAGGTTCGTCCTGGGCAAACCTGCCGGTGCTGGTGATCACAAGATAATCCGTTTCTGATTTGGCAATCATTGATTCAAGGTGGTTGATGAGCGCAGGTTGGCTGACCCCTACAATGGCATCGGCCATTTGGGCTCGACCATCAAAATTCAGATAACCGTCTTCGAGGTCTGACCAGTATCGATTGGCTCGTTCTCCAAGGTTTTTATCTTTCTCTAGGAGACTAGAGACCAAGCCTTGTTGATTTTCTGAATAGGACTCGGGCGTCATCGCCTTGACTCGGCTGACTTCACCTTTAAGAAATTCGAGGGTTTTTGAAATTAACGCGCTTGCCGGCGCCGATGGAGATTGGATCACGAATCCCAGCCCGCTCTGACGCTCAAATTCCGGGCTAAATGCTTGAACGACATAACCGAGTTGCTGCTCTGTCCGAAGCGAGGAGAAGTACTTGGGCGAAATAACGTGTGCCAGAAGCCGAGTTTTGGCGGTTTCTTCAATGCTCGCATTGTCGTTTTGTAGATACAAAACCATCGATGCGTCGTTGTGATCGATGTCCAGCACTGTTTGAGTGGGCCCTTGGATCTGCGTCACCACCGGACTCGCCGGGGTTAGGTCAGTCAGATTAAACCGTTCAGATAAAAGTACCTCGATTTTGTTCGCATCCTCCAAGGTCACGTTACCCACAACCAAAGCTTCGATATTGATGGCTTCAAAGTAGCGATCTCGCCAGGCGGTCAGGTCCTCGGGAGTCATAGAGTCAAGCGCCCCGAGGTGCTCTTCTGCGGTCCAAGACGAGGAAAGCAAGGTGTCCGTTAATCGCCCAAACGCTTGCTGAAAGGGTCGGTTTTTGAGGGAGTTTTCGAGACTTTCTCTAAAGTCTTTTTTCAGGACTTCAAAGCGCTCCGATTCAATGGACATCGTGGTTAGTCGATCGATCACTTCTCTGAGTAGATCGATCTGTTTGTCTTCGTAGCCGCCAAGACCGATTTCAAATCCTTCTGGCACGGACTTGATGCCATATCCAACGCCGGCGAGTAACGCGGGATAAGCCAATGCGTTGAGGTTATCTTCAACGAGGTCACTATAAAGGGCGGCGCGGGTGGTATCTTCCAAGCTGATGATCCCTTCTTCTCCGCGAAGCGTGACCTGCACGATCGCCCTTGGAATGCCAAACTCGCGGTCCTGAGCGAGATAAAGACCAAGGCCTTGACGTTCGTCGATCAATCGAGGAGGCGTAGTTTCCGCAGCAATCAGGTCTAAATTTTTTGGCAAAAAGGGATTGGGGTCGGGCAGTCTGAGACCGTCATTGGGTTGCTCACCGCGACTAATGCCTGGGCTCAGTGTGTAGGCAACGTCGAACCAAGGTTCTCTAGAGTCTCCTTCGATATCGGGCCCAGCAATGGTCTTGAGGACGTTCTCAGGTGTGAGAAAGCTTAGAAATGATTCAATCAGCCCGGGGTCAAAATTCTCCAGAAGATAAGGGGCAACCAGTAGATCCTCGGTTGGAAACTTCATCAAATTAGGCGCTAGGCTCTGAACCGTAGCGATCGATGGGATTTGCTCGCGAAACCGGAATCCCAGATTGGCGACGGTCGCGGCCTCATCATATAGCCAGGCTTGAGGCTTGTTCTCTCGGAGCATGTCGATCGAATCAAAGACAAGGTCGGTGATGTCATCAACATGCTCAAACCCTGATTCAGTCAGGTCAATGGATATTTCAAAAACGGCATTTGAACGATCAATATTCTGAGCACCAGCTCCAAGTGCTGTAATCCATCCTTCGTTGCTGAGTCGCTGGTGCAGGCTGCCCTCGCCTTCGTGGCCGATCAAACTACCGAGATAGCCGGTCGGCTTTGTTGCGTAATGGGGATCGATCGCAGGAATCGGAAACGCATAGGATACGCTTCGATTAGACTTCAACGTTTGGTGTTTAAGCGTTGCTGGCAGCCGACCCGGAGTGGTCAGTGGCATCGAAAAATCGGCTCTGGCGCGATTTCTGTTTTTGATTTGGCCAAACAGCGGAGAGACCCAGGTGTCGAGTGTGTCAAGAGGCTCTCGATGAATCACCACCGCGCCCATTTGATTGGCGGAGTAGTGCGTTTCGAAGAAATCGGTCAGGTCGTCATAGATGTCGCCGCTCAGCGTATCGAGGGTGCCAATATTGAATTTTGAGAACGGGTGCTCTGGGTTGAGCGCGACTTTCTGGACGGCAAAGCCTCTCCAGCCATCATCTTTGATCTGCATTTGATATTCGGAGTGCACGGCGTTTTTTTCCCGATCCACGTACGCTTGATCCAGCAGAGGATCGATAAAAAAGTGAGCAAATCGGTCCAGGCCCTCTGGGAAATACTCCGGTTGGATATCAAAAAAATAGTTAGTGTGATCCGGGGCGGTGTAGGCATTAGATCCTCCGCCATGTTTTTCTACGAAGGCAAAATAACCGTCGGGTTCTGGATACTTTTCTGTACCGATGAAGAGCATGTGCTCAAGAAAATGCGCGAGCCCTGGACGGTCCTGTGGGTCGTGAAAGCTGCCCCGGAAGGCGACCAATGCCGCGGCAGATTTATCAGCACTGGGGTCAGAAATCAGCAGTAACCGCAATCCATTGGGGAGAGTCTTGTGCCGATAGCGACGTGGGTCATTCGGACTTTTGATGATGGCTTGATCGACAGAAGCTTGTTCGACAAAGGCTTGTTCGGCAACATCTTGCTCGGCCGGGGTCTGTTCTAGATCTGAGATTGACGGGGTCAAACTCTCGCAACTGAGGAGCAGCGCGAGTGCGGTCATGGGCAGGAGTTTTAAAAGCTTTTCTTGGATCTGATCAGTCATGGTCTGGCTACCTCTGTAAAGCCGGCGCAGCAATCAAATTGAGCCCGGATTGTAGATTGAGTGTGAATATAACAAATAGGCCCGCAGATGGGCGACGCAGTTTAAAGTCTTTGAAGACCCAGTGCATCGATCTCATTCATTTGCTCGGGTTCGAGGGGCTCAGCACCTCCTAGGCAAGCCAACAGCTCTTGCCGGTTTTTTACCCCTAAAACCACAGTATCGACACCGGTCATTGCGAGGGCATACTGATGCGCGATGACCGCAGGGTCGTTGCCCCACTGCTTGCAGAGCGCCCGAAACGGTGCGGCTCGCTCAAAATCCTGCATCTCAGGGTGATGAGGGCCGATTCTACGGTCGAAGGCAGTGGTCAATGCGCCGGCCTGAACCGCTCTGATGCCCATCACTCCGATGCCCCGCTCTGCTGCAATCTGTATGAGGCTCCTCGGTCGAGCAGGTTCTAGATAGCGCTTCAAACTTCCAGGGCTGTCGAGCAAGTTGGTGACGATTTGAACGACGTCGGGTTTGTGCTCTGATCGCAGAACAGCCTCAATGGCATCGGGATGACCGGTTCCAGTAATCCCCCATGCCTTAATGAGACCTCGTGCTTTGAGGTCCTCAAAGGCCGGACGGACGGCATCATCAAAACATTGCTGGGTCACTGACCATTGCTCTTGGGTGTCCGCAAGGGAGCCCGGAAAGACATAGTCATCGAAGATGATTTGAGAGTGTAGAAAAAAAACATCGATCTGCTCGAGTCTCATGGTCTTGAGGCTTTCACTGACGGATTGTTCTAGGCGTTCCTTGATGGCTGCAGGACTGTCAGTCCCGAGTAAACATTTACTGGTGACTCGAACGCCCTCGGGTAGCTGGCCGCCAAAGGCTGCGCCAACAACAGCTTCGGCTTCGCCCCGGCCGTAGAGCGGCGCCAAATCCAGCAGGTTGACCCCGCCGTCGATGGCGGCTTGAACCGTGAGCACAGCTTCGGCTCGAGCGGTTTCACCCCAGACCTGTCCAATGCCGCCACCGCCCAGCGTATAGCGGCTCACAGGCCATAGTTTTCCCAATGTTCTCATGATGCCTCCGTTGGCAAGTCGGTATTTCGTGCAGATCGGCGCTCGACCAGTACCGCACTCACTTCCCGGTGCTCCTTTTCGTTAAATGAAAATTTAACGAGGAAGAGGGCGCCAATGATATAACAAACGCAGGGCATGATGGCCAGCAGGGTTCGAATGGTATTTTGGGCGAGCTCGGATTGCTCGACATTGGGTTCAAAGCCAGAAAGCTGCAATGCGATGCCTACAATAAAAGCGGTGATAGAGCCCGCAATCTTTCGAACCAGATTCCAAACCGCAAGATAAGCACCTTCTTTGCGCTCGCCTGTCAGATATTCATCATAGTCGACAATATCTGCTTGTATTGAAGGCGGCAGAACGGCGCCAGCACCACCTCCGACCCCCGCAAAAAAACAGCAGCAATAGACATAAAGGTCATCTCCAGCACCAGCAAAATACAAACTACCGAAAGAAATGGCTGAGATCAGTGTCCCTAAAATCCACAGATTCCTCTTTCCAGTCAGCTTCGACAAGCGAATCCAGAGCGGCGCGAATAAAAATTGGGGCAGTTGGTAAACAATCAAAATGATGACGAGAGAGTCCATCTTTACGACATATTCCGCAGCATAGGCCGCAAGGATGCCGAGGGTCGCACCGCCGAAAGTTTCTATCCCATAGACGAAAAGCAGCAGTCTCGCGTGGGGGTTGCGTAGGATGTCGAGAAACGTTTGAAACGGATTTTTCTGAGCTCTGCCCTGAAAATCCGTGCGTTCCGGCAATAAGAATGTGGTCCATACGACGAGACAGGTAATACAAGTGGCGGCGAACATTGACAGCTGAAACGCAAACAATCGTTTATCTTCTGCCTGCTGCATCAGTTCGAGGGATAGAAGTCCTGCAGCTACCCCAAAAATCCCGATCATATGGCTGAGCCCATAAAGCCGGGTTCGTTCGTGATAGTCCATCGTAAGCTCGACAGACAAAGCACCATGAGGCACGAAAAATGCGGTCTGGGCGGTTTCGTAGAGCAGTAGGCAGATCATCATCCAGGTGATTAAAGCGATGCCTTCAAGGAATTCTGGAGGTGACCAAATTCCGATCAAGGACAATCCCATCGGTAGAGCCGCCGCGAACAGCCAAATTCGGCGGCGTCCGATCGGAGAGCGGGTCCGATCAGATAAGTAGCCGATCAGCGGGTCGGTAACACCATCCCAAAATCGACCGATGGCGAGGATGGTCCCGATCACAGCTGGCGCAATCAACAACACATCAGTCGCAAACTTCATGAAATAGACGCCAAAAAGGGTCCCCATAATGCCAAACGCAATGCGCGGTGCGGCATAGGCTAAAATGATGCCCCGGGGAAGCGTTTGGTAGGTGGGCGATTTGGCCTTCAGGGATAACACAATTTAGCAATCAGAGATTTCTTGAAGTCAGATGTCGACCATAACAGGCCTGTACCAATGACAGAAGCAGCATTCGTATCAGAACCCAGGGGAAAGCAAAGCCGCGCCGGGGTCCTTCCATTGATTTTGGATGGATCCTAGGACTGTCTTGCGTCGTAAAGGTTGGTTAGCTGCGGGAGTGCAAAGATGAAGTTGTTTTTTAGCATGATTAATCCGGTGGTCGGGTGGCTTTTGGCCTCGCGGTTACACTGGCTCATTAGTTTTCAGTTGTTATTGCTAGAGGTGGTAGGCCGCAGGACCGGAAAAATCTACAAGATTCCGGTGAGTTATGCCTCGGATTCGGGGGAGTGGGTTTGTTTAACCTTGAGCAGCAATCTTTGGTGGCGCAACCTTGAGCCTGCCGGAAAAGTAGGTGTGTTCTACCGAGGCCGGCGCCGAGCAGCAGGGGTTCGAGTCGAGTCCGAAGACGTTCATCAAATCGAACGTGAAATGACCCAGCTGATTGCTCACGACCGGCTTGATGCGCCCCTCGCTGGGGTGCGTCTGAATTGGCGA
>CAJYBS010000091.1 GCA_913064795.1 uncultured Gammaproteobacteria bacterium | reverse complement strand
ATTTCACATTGCTCAGCTCGTCATTGGGAAAAACATTGTATTTGTCCTCCTGGTCGGTTCGGCACAGCAAAATCATCCAATCGGCAAAGTGCGCAAGCGAGGTCCAAACCTTGTGGCCATTGATAACCCAGTTATCCCCATCCTTCTCGGCGAAAGTCTGCTGATTGGCAAGATCGGAGCCGGCGCCGGGCTCAGAAAAGCCCTGGCACCAAATGTGCTCTCCTGAGAAGAGTTTGGGCAGGAGTTCTGCCTTCACTTCGTCTTGAGCATGAAAGAAGATCGTCGGCGCTGCCATACCCATGCCAATGATGTTAGGTAAATAAGGTGTTTTGGCGCGCTGCATTTCCTGATTGGCAATACTCTGGCACTGATCCATGCCGCCGCCGCCAACTTCCGTGGGGTAGTCGCAGCCAATCATGCCGACATCAAATGCGGATTTTTGCCACTGTTGTAGCCAAGTCATTGCCGCCGGGTCACTGAGTTCGAGAGCACCCTGGGGAATACTCACCGGGGGACGACCGGGATGATTTTCGGATAGCCAAGTTTGACATTGAGCTCTAAACGCAGCCTGCTCGGGGCTGTCTTTGCGTTCGGATTCAGACATTGTGTTTTCCTCTAAAGCGTTTTTCCAAGGGTGTTGCCGAGAAGTATTGTAACGGACTGTTTGGGTTAGGGTCACTGGATCAATCAACGCTATGAGGCGTCATAGTTGAGCTTAGGGATAACGGCCGTTAACGGTCAGCAGGTCGTTGGTCCTCAGTCTTGGGGTGGCGCTCTGAATCTTTGCTGGCAGGGCGCAACCGGCGGATAAAACCAAGGTAAGCGCCTCCCTTGCCCGGCGTTGTCGTCGCTTTTTTTGAGGGAGGTCTTGTTGTTGATACCACTCGCTCATGATTGATCTGGGGGCGCCAGATTTGAGCCAGAGATCAGCGCTCCGTGTGCCCCTGAAACAGTTTGCAGCGTGGGCTGGATGTACCCTTTGTCAATGTGACTCGCTATCGGTTTGTAGTAATGGACTGCCTGACGGTGATGATGCGATGAAATTTTGAGGAGGCTGGAAAGGAGAGCAAAAACCGCGTAGCTTGGAGGATCGAGCAGTTGCTTTTGGGGACTGCAAATCCCGGATGAATAGGAGATCAATAGCAATGGTCAGTATTATTGGTAATCTTAAGCCCGAAGATGACTACACCCATGAATTGGGCCCTGAGCCTAATTTCAATGAATCGGTGTATTTCAATTTCTTCGACCCTAGCCAGAATCGAGGCGGTTTTGTCCGGATCGGCAATCGTGCCAACGAAGGCTATGCCGAAATGACGGTCATTGTCTGGAATCCTGACGGCTCGGCTTATTTTAATTATGCCAAACCGGATATTACCCATAATGATGCTTGGGATGCCGGGGGGCTTTCGATCGAGATTGTAAAGCCCGCCGAGCGCGTGAAGACCCGTTATGAGGGCAAGGCTTTGTTCATGGCGAATCCCCTTGATATGCAAGATCCAGGTAAAGCGTTTAAAAGTAATCCACGCGAAAAGTTAGTCATTGATCTTGAGCACACAGCGGTCGGCCCGCTCTATGGCCATGTGGGTGAACCCGGCGATGGTAATGAATTCGCCCGTTCGCACACCGAGCAGCATATGCGGGTGAGCGGGCAACTCACGTTAGGAGATGGAGCGCGGATTGCGTTCTCGGGCTGGGGATTGCGAGATCACTCTTGGGGTCCGCGGTTTTGGCAAGCCACACCCTCTTATCGTTGGCTGACAGGTAATTTTGGGGATGCCCTCGGTATGGTTGTCACCACCAACGGGGACGGGATCGGGCGAGGCCTTTTTCAAACTGGAGATGCGCTGCTGCGGATTGAGTCGGCCCAGATTCAGACGGAGTATCGACCTGGGACGCAATTTCACAATCGGCTAACCGTAGACTGCACACTCGAGGATGGAACTGAGCGACAGATTACAGGGCAGGTGATGGGTTATATCCCGCTCAGAAACCGTCGAGGGGGTCAGAATACCCATGTCGGAGAGGGTATGACCCAATACACACTGGATGATGGACGGATTGGCTATGGTCTGAGTGAGTACCTGAATCAGCCCAAAGAAGCGTAGCTCTTTGATTCGCCGAAGGGATAGCCGTCGGCGATGAGTCGATCCTTCGCGCTGCGGAGGCAAAAAAAACCGCACAATCGTTGTGCGGTTTTTATTTTAGGCCCAGGGCAATAAGGGGCCCAGCGGTCTAGAGGCTATGAGGCATCGCTGCCTCAAAGCCCGCACCGGTTTGATCAATCAAACTTCTGGCGGAACCTTAGCCCAATGGTTCTTGGTCTGTTCGTTGTCTCTCTCTGATCGTAAGTCGCGCCGTTAATGAAGACTTGACCGCGCTCGTCAGTGAAGTTTTTAACGAACAATTCCGCTGACCAACTATCTTGCTCGATGCCAAACGCAAGGTTACCAACCTGGTAATCAGATTGTTTCTTACGGGTCCGAGTCACCGGGTCCACATCGTAGAGCAGATTGTATGAGTCACCGACAGAAGTATAGGATCCTTGCGCAAATGCGGCCATTCCCATGATTTCGAAGTTATAGCGACTCGAGAGATTCCACTTAAGGTCAGGAACCCTAGGAAGATCAGCTCCGGATTCCGCTTTCAACGAGGTTCCGATGTAGTAGTCCTCGGTCAATTGGCTGTCGATACTCGACAGACCAAAATTGATATCCCAGTTCTCGTTAATCAGGAACGAACCCTCAATTTCGAGACCGTCACTCTCCGCGTTACCGACGTTGTCGGTCAAGGTCAGGACCGAGACGGTGGTATCGATTTTCGACAGCTGGAAATCATCCCACTCCTGCGTGTAATACGCGGCATTCAGGCGGAGCCGTCCGTCAACAAACGTTCCTTTCATGCCAAGTTCATAGCTGGTTAGAATGTCGGCCTGATAGGCGCCCGCAATAGCGGTGACACTCAAACGGTTCAATCCCCCGGGACGATAGCCCTCGGAATAAGTACCGTATACGAGCAAGTCATCATTCACCGACCAGGAGACATTGAACTTGTGAACGCTCTTTGACTCATCAATGGTCAAATCGTTGTTGAATTCCGGATTGCCCCGGGGACCATAGCGGCTTGGCCACCAGAATGTGCCTGAGAAGCCCAACAAGGATGATTCATAGTCGAAGTAACGTGTGCTATAGGATGCTGAGACATTGTCCGTGATGTCCAGAGCGATCTCGCCAAAGAAAGCGGTCTCTTTGTTGGATCTCAACTGATCTGTTGTCCAATAGATATCAGGCCCTTCGACGTAAGCTGGAACATCGAGTCCGGTTTTGGAGACATCCGTATCTACAAGTCCCAGAACGTGCCAATCGAGGTCAAAATCATGGCTGGCTTCCTCATAAAAAGCCCCAACGATCCATCTGATACGTTGGTCTTGGGCGGATACCAATCGGATTTCATGGTTTTCCCTCGCCCATTCTTGATCACCCGTATAGAGCAATGTCGGATCTGAACAGACTCCGAACCGTGCGATGTAGCAAGCGTAATAGCTTACGACGTAACCGGGTGAGCCATTACTGGGGTCAGAATACAGAGAGTAGTCTGCATTTTGATAGGATTCGCGATCGAGGTCGGAATAGGCATAAGTCAGCGACATGTCGTTGATTTTACCTTCAACGACCAGCGCTGTTTGTGTCCACTCGTCGTCATTAGTGTCGGGTTGAAACCTGACAACCTCTAGATCGCCGACATCCGTTGGATTATGATCCCAGACGCCTTTAGCCTCGAGTTCTTGACGCATGACACTGGCCGTTACGGTCCAATTTTCATTAAGGTCAACTCGGAGAGCTGCTCGGCCACCTGTCGTCTCTGCCGTATTAAAGTCTTTTTTGACGTAGTCTGCATTATCAATTGTTTGGTCAGCTGCCAGCGCCATAAGATCGGGATCCCCTCCCGCTTGCCATCCATCGCGGATACCCGACAAGTCAAAAGTGTGGGTGCCAGGAACGTTATCAATAAACCCTGCTTCGTCTTTGCGATAGCCTACGAGGCGAATAGCCGCCGTGTCACCAATGGGGATATTTACAAAGCCCTCAAGGACATTACCTGTATCGCCTTTGGCAACCGAATTAAACTCGACATCGTAGCCAGCAGAGAACACACCAGGCGTGGGCTTGTTGGTGATGAACCGAATGCTACCTGCCTGTGAGTTAGCACCGTAAAGGGTTCCCTGAGGTCCAGCGAGGGTTTCGATTCGGGCGACATCATAGATATGTGGGTTTAAAAAAGAACCAACAGCGGTAACAGGCTGTTCGTCCATATAGACGGCGACATTGGGTGACGCGCCGAGGAGACTTTCGCCGCCACTCGAGATACCCCGCATATAAACGTTGCCCGTACCTGGCCCCAGCGTGACGTAATTCAATGAGGCAATGAGATGGGCAAAGTCTTCCAAATCGCCAACGCCGTTATTTTCGAGTTCACCTTCACCCAGCACATCGATGCTGATGGGGACATCCTGGACACTCTCGTTGCGGCGGGTTGCCGAAACGATGATCTCTTCGATGGCCATCTGCTCTTGCGCAAGCGCGATTTGGCCCCCGGTTGCAGTCATCGCGATCGCAAGTGCGAGGGGCTTTACAATAAATTTCGGGTTATTTTTGATGTGTTTAGTCATCTATTCACCTTAGATTTTATTATTGTAGTGTTTTGGTTTTATTGATCTTATAAAGACGAACAATGGAGGAGGCCATACTGCTCAATGCAAGCACTTGCTCCTTCAGTGATCAGGCTATCATTGCATGCCTTACCTTAAGAGACAAATCGAGGCAGACTTGAGCGGGTGTAAACGGCCGATGGCAAATAGCGATAGCAAAGGTGGGACCCGCTTTAGATCGCCTCGTGCTGGCTAATCCAAGGCGCAAGCTTGATTTTCATGGTGTCAAGATGCGTTTCATAGTGTCGCCACTGATCAACAGCGCCGGAATAAATGGGTTGCCTGACTTGCTCTGAGCTAGCGGTGCGAACCGCGCGCTGTGTATCAAAAAAGGATAAGCAGCCCGTCTCAAATGGAAGTTCGCAATGGTCCAAGAGGCGCCGAACCTCGGCCTCAACGTTATCGATCACACGCTCGTACTTAACTCGTAGCACTTTGCCAGGCAGAACCTCGTCCCAGTGCGCCATCAGGCGAGCATAATCGTTGAAATACTCCGCAATGTTGGTCTGGCCATAAGTGAAGGCCTGGCCGGCTGCGAACAACTGTTTATAGCCGCTAAAGCAAGTTGCCATTGGATGCCTGCGCGCATCGATGATTTTTGCGTTTGGGAGGATGCGGTTAATTAATGCGACATGCTGAAAGTTGTTGGGCATCTTATCAATAAAATAGGGCGCTCCCTGACGTTGAATGCGCGTTCGCTCAAGATACTCGGCTCCTAGGTCCCGACATTCCTTTGGGGTCAAATCGAACAAAATCTCCGGATACAGTGAGACATCATCTCGGTTGCGCTTACCGCCGAGACGACGAGCGATCGCGATCATTTCGCGCAGTTCTGAGGTGCCATCCACCTGTGAATGACTCGCTAGAATTTGTTCTAGTAAGGTCGAGCCGGAACGAGGTAGTCCGACGATAAAAATGGGATCAGGCGATGTGTCTCCGGGTGCGCCTACATCCCGAAGCTTATCGGCGGTGCAGCTTGAAATCAGCTTATTGGTCTCTTCGGTGGTATGCCTTGCTTGATAGCCTTCCTGTTCTTTTTTTCGGTTGTTACCGAGTGCGTAGTACTTAAAAGATGCATCAAATGCCATTCTGTCCTCAAGGGCTTTGCCGAGTGCGAAGCAAAGGTGAAAGTAGTCGCTATTGGTGGTCTCGTCGCTGGCAATGATCTGCTCCATTTGCGCTACTTCTTCGTCCTCAAATCGGAACGTCTTTAAATTGGCAAGGTTCCAGTAGGTTTCGCCCAAGTCAGGTTTGACTTCGATGGCTCGACGATAAGACGTTATGGCGTCTTTTTGACGACCCACGGTCTTGAGTGCGTGGCCATGACTATTGTGAAGCTGCGCGTGCATCGGGAAGCGTGCTGTCAACACTCGATAGCGTTCAATCGCGGCTTCATAATGACCAATCATTACTTCAATGGATGCGGCCAAGATGCTGTGAGAAAAATTTTGTGGGTCTACTTTTTCCAGATATTGGATCTCAGAAAGAGCCTGCTCATATTTTTGGGCTTCGCTCAGCGCACTCGCATAGGTATTTCGTGCCAAATGAAAGTCCGGTGCCAAGCGCAGGCAATCCTCGAGTAATATTTCTGGGTCGCCCTTGATGCCCAGCCTTACCCCAATTTCTGCAAGGAGCCGGATCACTGCGACGTCCGTTGGATTCCGCTTGAGATAGTCCCTGCAGATGCCCTCGGCCATGCCGTAGTGCTCTTGCTGGACAAGATCTAAGGCTTTAATGATGGCTGGATGTGTGTGGGTGCCAGCGAGCGCTTGACGAATCGCATGTGCGGCTTCTTCAGCCTCTCCCTCACTGTGCAAGGACTCGCCCAGTAACCGCCAGCTGCTCGCAAGCTTCGGATCTAGCTTGACTGCATTTCGCAGTGCGGCAATCGCGTCATCGACGCGGCCAACGGCATGCAGCGCGTGGCCAAGCTCCTGATGGATGACTGCGACGGATTGGGTACCTTGGACAAGGGCTTCAAGCAAGGTCACCGCTTCGGAGTGGCGTCCGAGCTGACGAAGAATAACGGCTCTGAGGTAATTGCTTTTGGCGTCTCGGGGATGAACCGAGAGAATGGCATCCACTTGTTCAAGCGCAAGATCGAAGTTGCGATCGTTGAGGAGCCTTTGAGCCTGATCAAATGCCGCTTGATAAGCGCCGGTGTCCTCGTTGGTCATAGGCAGTGTGATGTCGATTAGGTTTAAATCAGTGTCTCATTTTTACACCGGCTTGTCCTGATGTTGTTTGTCGCTGAGATATTGTTTGTTGA
>CAJYBS010000090.1 GCA_913064795.1 uncultured Gammaproteobacteria bacterium | reverse complement strand
TATTTCTGCATCAAACTTATCAGACAATTCCGCCGTCACGATGACACGAGCATTCGATTTTTCGCCCAGCATCAGGTCATTGTCTCCCGGCTCAAGGTTTTCAACCCAACCCTCATTGGCATCTAAATGACTCGCTGCAATTCTAAAACCAATGCGGTCAGTAATTGGGCCGCTGACGACAATCTCAGCAGTCGCCTGCTCATACTCCGCAAAACCGACCTTCAAATATCCGAACAATTCATCAGTCGGTGCAGCGGCGATAAAATTAACAACACCACCGTTTGCATTGCGGCCGTAAAGCGTCCCCTGGGGGCCTCTGAGGACTTCGACGCGAGCCAGGTCCAACAAGCTAACTTGTGAGCTTGCGTCGCTGGGTTGTACGACACCGTTGATACTCGTGAGCACACCGGGCTGCTCAAGAAACGAACCCACCCCTCTAATCGAGATATTACGATTGCCATAGTTCTCGCCAAAATGCAGGCTTGGCACTGCATATTGAATCTGATTCATATTGCTGAGACCTCTCGCTGAGAGGTCCTCTGCGCTCAGCGTTGTGATGGCGCTTGGGGTCTCCATAACGGTCGATTCACGCTTGAGGCCAGTCACAACGACCTCCTCGAGAGCCGCTCCTACCGCAAGGTGCATGAAGGACAGGCTGGCTCCGCCAACAAGAATGTTGCACAAGTTAGTCTTAACGCTTCTCATGTTATTACCCTCTAATAGCACACTGACACTCTAGTTATCGTTATTTAGCTACATACATATAGTTGGATATCATCAAGTATAGGTAGTTGATCAAACGAATTGCAAGGGCTAAATCACGGGACGGGTTATTGATGCGTTTCAGCGAAAAGTGAATCCAGTCTGGGCGCTCGTTATGGAACCTACCTGCCACCAATGATCATCGCTTGCGATCAGGACACTACTCGCCGTCTGCATTTGTAGTCGCGGACGAATATATAGCAGGAAGGGATACCGTCGAGGATATTGTCCGTCAACTAGGCCGTAGACTCTGAATGTGGCTTTGGCTCACAATTTGCCCAGCGTTGGCCGCCCTCGGGTTTTGCATCGCTTCCAGATGCATGACGCCGCACCTCGGTAAGACCCTTTGCCGTCGAGAACAACGACTGCTGCCTAGGCAAATGCGTTTTTTCTAACGGGCAATTCGCCCTTGCTATCGCCTAGCACAACACAATGATGACCCTAAAAATGACATCTGCAGGCGATGACGCTCCTGTCTTACTTCTTGTTCGTAACCGCAGCAAGTGATTTTGCCGCGCACGCAGCAGCGAGGATAAACATCTACTGCATCACCCTTGGATGAACACCCTGCCTATCTCAAACGAGCATAGGCTCCGCCATGTAAAAATCGGTTACGCCACTCTCGCCCAATACAGACTTGTCCGCCGCCACCCTCAAAAGCTCATCTTGAACATGCAGACGCACTTTCTCGAGTCTTCTCATGGATCTTGCAACGAATGGCCCATCCCCCAGGTCCAAGCTAAAGGTTTTTTCGCCGCGACCCGACGCGCTGATACTTTCAAACGCAAATACCTGATAATGGTCACGGGAATAATCAAATAATGGGTAAAGCGTATCGGGAAGTGCATCGTTGTTAAGCCACGTCGCATCTGGCTGCACACCTGCATACACTCTATTGACATAGGCCTCCATGGCCGACTTGTGGCCGCCCAACCAATCTAAAGGCTCGGGATCCATTAAAAAGTGGGCCTTAAAGGGACCGACTAAAGCAAAGTCTGCTAGGCAAGCGCGATTACCCAGCAAAAAGTCATGGCTCTTAAAGTGATCGACTAACAACTCAAGCACCCGGTTAAAGTCGGCTCTAATCGCCTCGCGCTGCTCCGGCCCTGCGCCCTGAACTTCGCAAGCTGCCGAACCAAATTGACTGAACATAACTTGCCCAAAACTGTCTATTTGGTCGCGCTCCTCATCAGTTATCACCGCATCAATGAACTTGTCCAACAGAATATTCATGCCAAACCGCTCTCCCGTAATACCCAAATTCCGGGGGTAGCACCACCGGGAGTGGAGCGCATGTCGCGGATACCAGTGATTAAAAAAATCTTCCAATACGAAACAGGCGCCTCGTTGAGCGGGACCCTCAGGCAAAACGGGGGCATCATTGAAGCGAGCGTGGAGCATGGGACCAACACTAATCGTATCGTTAGTCATCCAGCCATCGGGTGTCCCTAAAACCGGGATAAAGTGGGTCCCAGCGCGGGCGTTTATCTCCGCCTCATTGTTACGGCATTTAAGCTGCCACTCAAAAGGAATGCCTTGGTAGCGCAATTGGGACTCCAGCTTGCGCGTAAACATACTCAGTTCCTGTCCGATTAATGTATATCGTCCTCGATACATTTAGCGCTCTCCCAACTTACGACTTGACCGATGCTGCGAACTCTTGCTCGGCGGTTACTGACACACTCATTTATCGCGAGTCCCCTAAACCAGCCTTAGCAACCAAATAACTCTTGTATCTCAGACAGTCAGCGATGCTTATGGCATTGATGTTTTTACATGCCCAGAAAATGCTTTTTCTACCTCTGCTATCACTTTCAAACTCTCATCCAACACAACCTTATTGGATCCCAACACATTTTTTTGGGTATCTAATCCTGCACAACGCTTCATAGCAGCCTCGTTACCACTCCACAACATACAAGCAACTAGTCTAGGCAAAGGGGATTTTTCGGGGTTCAAATCAAAATCTTTTGCGAGATATTCGGTCAGGACATCCTCATACCCCGAATAAATAATGAGGAGAAAATTGTCATTCATGAGTGACGAGGATGATCTCAATTGCTGACGCTTGTGATCACCCAAACCCAGCGATGTCAGTAAAGACACAGAATCGTTGATCCATTGTCGCCAAATTTGAAAAGCCGAAAGCGTCGGGAATTCCTGCTCAAATCTAGCTCGGCAGTCTCTGATCGTGATCTCCGCAGCAGCGATCGCTAACTCGTCCTTCGTTTTGAAATGGCGGTATAAGGTTTGCACGTGTAACCCCGCCTCCGCCGCCACCTGGTCTAAAGTCGAATCTGTATAGCCATTGCGTGAGAACAGAGTCGTCGCCGCCATCAACAACTTTTCTCTATTGAGATTTTTCTTTTTTGTTCGGATTGGGTACTGAACTGACATAGCAACTCTCTGAGTATGAACAATACAAAATATCGCTGAAAAATAACTGCAATATAGGACTGCGACGAAGCCCCGTAACCACACTGTCGACTCGTTTGACCCTCTGGTAACAACCTAGCACTCAAATAAGAAAGATGCGTCTGGGGCAGTGATCACCGAGAAGTCTTATCTGACAATCCTCCTGCAGTGAGGGTTGCTTAATAACATACCTCTGGTCACTCAGACCAGACGAAGCGGCGCAGGCTAAATGGGATCGCCACCTAAAACCGCCGGCGTTTCGCAATAAGTCTGCAAGATGTGCCGCTGATGCGCTTCGATCCGATGTGACAGCACCTCGGCGATGGCCGGAGTTTTTGAATTGGCTGCAAAGAACTTCAACATACCTTGGTTTTGCTCTGTCACCGGCATAATCTCTGGTGGCACTTCGGTAATACACATACTCATCGTCGCCCAGTAGATGTCAGCGGCTGTCAGCGTTTCACCGACAAGGTACTGCGAGCCATGCTCGGCTTGTTTTTGCAGACGTCGGTCGATTAACCCAATGACCTCGGCGATCTTGGCTGGAGCGGTCGAACTTGCCGCGTCGGTGTAGCCATATTTTCTGCCCAAAGGGCCATCATTCATAATCCGCATATTCCAAACGAGGCCGTCCTCCCCCAGAACTACCGAACACAACCCAAACATTTCCACGCGCTGCTCAAAGTCTGCTGGAATCAAAGCCGGACTGTTAGCACTGCCAATCTTCTCCGCTAACGCGAGTTGCTCAATCCAAACGTTTCTTGGCCTCTCGTCATTACAGAACATAGTCGGCAAGCTGGTTTGGCTAGTCAGTTCATAAAGCCGCTTTTGTCGGTCCTCTCCTGTCTTCTTGTCGACACCCATCAGCGGGTGCAGGGCTCTAATAACCGGAATCTCTTTAACGAAACAGATATTTTTAAGCGCCTCAGCATAAAGCGCTTGTATGCCCGGAATGAAGGTGATTCGCACCCCCTCTGTCATCGCCGCCGCTTCGTCTAACGTTATAAAAGATATGGCCATACTGTCCCTGTCCGCGTTATTTCAGTGGGTTTTAGGAGCGTAATCTTACGAGTCAGGAACTCATAATGCTACATGGGCAATCACAGGCCGCACAAAATTACCCTCTAAGAAATTGTGCTCGTTAACCACGAGCGGCAAATAGCAACAAGAACAACAGCCCTCTGGAGCACTCGCCAGACCGCAGATACACCAATGCCATCAGTGGAAAAACCTCATAACTTGGCATTGAAACTCTCCTGCGCTTGTTCGCCAATTTGCTCGTTCTTCGCTCCGCCATCGCCCACCCAGCTAAACTCCCGCCGGCTTCCCTTTTCTCGAATTTTCTCGTTGCGGCACCAACTTGGGATGCCACCACCCTGACTCGTATTAATAAGAATCATTATCAATATATAATGAGCGCGCTCAGCGGTAGCGCAACAAAACCGCAACACGTTGATGTTGTATAAGGCACAGGTGCTCGCCACTCGTTCCTAGTAAAATCGAAGCGGCAAGCCTGCATCACTGCGGTGTAAAGCCAGAGTTTGCATTCCGCTTCGTTGTTAATCTGCATAATGTGTCGATTGTCTGACTTGCATCGGCGTTAAGGCCTGAATGTCACGAGAATTATGAAAAAGAATCTGAAAATCGCTGCAATCTTTGCTCTGCTTGTTCTGTTATGGCTTGCCTCGGGCCTTTTCACAACTACCAAAGCCCCAACGCCCAATTTATTGGACGCGCTCGAAGCAGTTTCAGATTCATCGTTGCCTTCTGTCGTGGTTGAGCAGACACGTTCTGAACCCAGAAACAAGAGACACCTATTGCGCGGTAAAACAGCGAGTCAACAGACTGCGAGTATCAGCACTGAAATTTCGGGCCGAGTGACTTCACGACCCGTAGCAAGGGGCGCTCGTGTCGAACAAGGACAAATACTGTGTGAGATCGCAACCGACGACAAAGCTGCACTGGTCGCCGAGGCACGAGCAGCCGTCGCTCAGGCAGAGATCGAGTACAACGGCGCGTTAGTCCTGCGAAGTGATAATTTGCTCGCTGAAGCTCAGGCCGCACAGCTCTACACACGGCTCGAAGCGGCAAAGGCCAATCTGCTGCGTCGAGAACTGGATTTGAGCCGCACAAAAGTAAACGCGCCGTTTTCTGGCGTCGTTGACACACAACCCATGGTGGTCGGCGATCTCGCAAGGGTGGGCGATGTGTGTGCCACCTTGATCAATTTAGATCCGATCTTGGTGGAGGTATCCGTCCCTGAGCGGGATATCGGTGCGCTGCGCTTGGGTGAAGCGGTGAGCGCGCGAACCAGCACGGGTGATTACCTTGAAGGCTCTATAACCTTTATTGGCAGTCAAGCTGACGATGTGACTCGCACCTACCCGATTGAAGTAACAGTCCCCAATGCGGACTATCAAATTCGAGCCGGGCTCACGGCCGCGGTCAATTTGACCGGAGAAGCCGTGAGCGCTCATCGTGTATCCCCTTCGTTGTTCACCTTAAATGATGACGGGGTACTGGGTCTCAGAACGATCGACCACGAGAATCGAGTTGAGTTCTATCCCGTCGTCATTATTGAAGATTCTCCGGATGGGGCATGGGTAACAGGACTCCCAGAAAATGCTCGCCTGATTACGATTGGTCACGAATTTGTAGCGGAAGGCCAGACCGTGGAGGTACGAGCAGCCACGGCTGACGTATTAGGAGTCTCTCGCTAATGATGGGATTCATTGACGCAGCGATCAGTCGTTCGCGTACCACGCTGATGATGATGTCGATGGTGGTCTTGTGTGGGCTGCTGGCTCGTGCAGCATTGCCGATAGCCAACGAACCTCACATTGTGTTGCCTTACTTTTTGGTTGGCGTCATGCACGAAGGTATCTCTCCTGAGGATGGTGAACGCCTATTGATACAACCAGTAGAGGTGGAATTACGCAAAGTTGAGGGCATCAAGGAAATTTCAGCAATAGCGAATGAAGGCTTTGTTTCTCTGGGCGTGGAGTTCGAGCCTGAGATTGACTTAAAGGTGGCTCTGCTCGATACCCGCGAAGCTGTTAATCGCGCTAAATCGGAAATGCCTACCACTGCAGAAGAGCCTTTTGTTGAACAGCTTAATGTTGACGATTTCCCATTGCTGCAGATTAACCTGTTATCCGAAGGTGCCAGTGAGAGACAAATGTACGAGGCAATCCTCTCCCTCCGCGATGCCATTGAGACAATACCCTCTGTCCTCAGTGCAGACCTGCGAGGCGCCCGCGAGGAGGTTTTGGAGGTTCTTATTGACCCCGAAGCGCTTGAGGCATATCGGATTTCGAGTGAGGCGCTTGCTGACACCTTACGTCGAAATAATCGACTGATTGCTGCCGGTAGCCTTGAGACAGGTGGCGGCAGGTTCGCGGTCAAGTTGCCTTCAGTAGTTGAGACCGCCGCTGACATTATGACGCTGCCCGTGCGGGTAAACGGCGACATAGTGGTGACCTTGGCCGATATCGCTGAAGTCCGCCGAACCTTTAAGGACCGCACAAGCTATGCACGATTCAATGGTCAGAAGGCAATGTACATTGAGGTCAAGAAGCGGTCCGATGCAAATGTCATTACAGCCTCTGATGCTGTGTTGGACATTGTCGAGAAAATGACACCGCAGCTCCCGCCCAACATCCGGGTGCAACCTTCACTGATCACATCTGAATTCGCCGAGGTGCAGGTCACCGAACTCCAGGGCAACCTTATGACGGCATTGGCGCTCGTGATGGTCATAGTCGTGGCTGCAATGGGCTTTCGAAGTGGCGTGATCGGCGGACTCGGCATTCCCG
>CAJYBS010000089.1 GCA_913064795.1 uncultured Gammaproteobacteria bacterium | reverse complement strand
TCAGCATCTGACGGCGAACCACGACGCCCGCCGCCGAGCTGGTCCTCAACCACTTCCAAAAGCTTTCTTCTGGACGCTCCGAGACCTCGGCGGCGTTTTGCCGGCGTTCCGAGAAATTTCCCTGGGGCGCCTGCAGCTGATCCAACTTTTGACTCAGTCTGACCAGCCAAAACAGGACCGCCGCTCCCAATGCCACAGCCAGAGCGGCCAGCGCGGTTTGTTCTTCCATCGCAGCCTCCTATTCTTTACGCTGAGGGGCAGTCAAAGGCGCTTGATAGTCAAGACCAAGGACACCCTACTAGCAACCTCTAAGCCTCGATGCTCAGATTTAGCTTTCCCGCCAAAGCCGGTTAAGCGCAGCAATGATCGACCGAAAGGCCGCCGTTGTCGTGTTGGGGCTAATGCCGACCCCAAAGCACTTCGAGGACTGAGCATCTGAGATCGCAATAATGCTGATCGCCTTGGCTTCACTCCCCTCATTCAAAGCGTACTCTTGATAATCGACAACATTGACCGACTCATTGAGTGTTTTGGCCAGCGCGCTGACAAAGGCATCGATTGGTCCAGCGCCCTCTCCCTCAATCGCTATTTCACTCTCAGAGACACGGACTCTGGCTGAACAATGTTCACGCTCTCCGGGAATGGTTTTAATCTGATAATCAATCAATTGATAAGGCCCCTCAACATCAACCATCTCCTGAACGAAGGTGTTCCATATCGTATCGGGTTTTAGCTCTCCGCCTTCAGACTCTGATTTCTTCTGGACTATAGGACTGAGTTCAAGGAGTAATTCCCTAGGCAGTTGAACATCAAAATAGTTTTCAAGGATAAAGGCAACACCGCCCTTACCCGACTGACTATTGACCCGGACGGTTTCGCGGTAAGAGCCACCAACGTCTGCTGGATCGATCGGCAGATAGGGCACTTCCCAAGCGCCATCGGAACCTGACTCAACGAAGGCCATACCTTTTCGAATGGCATCTTGGTGAGATCCCGAAAATGCAGTGAACACCAATTCACCTGCATAAGGTTGACGAACATGAATTGGAATTTTGGTACAAGCTTCTGACACGGCGGTGATTCTTTGCATATCCGAAAGGTACAACTGTGGATCAACCCCTTGGGAGAACAAATTCATTGCCATCGTGATGATGTCGCAATTTCCTGTCCGCTCACCGTTGCCGAACAAGGTTCCCTCAATCCGCTCTGCTCCGGCCATCAAACCCAATTCAGAAGCCGCGACGCCCGTGCCCCGATCGTTGTGAGTGTGCAAGCTGATTACAGCCAGATCCCGTCTTGGCAAATGACGCAGGAAATACTCGAGTTGATCCGCATAGATGTTAGGCGTCGTCATCTCAACAGTTGCCGGCAAATTTAAGATCACCTTTTTCTCAGGTGTTGCTCCCCAAACCTCCATCACCGCCGCGCAAATTTCCACGGCAAAATCCATTTCAGTGGCTGTGTAGCTTTCGGGTGAATACTCCAAAATGACATTTGTGCCGGCGGCTTCAAGCGGCTGAATGAAGGTTTTGACCAAATCGGTCGCCTGGGTAGCCAGCTCGATAATCTCAGCTTTAGATTTTCCAAAAACAACTTTTCGCTGCAGCGTTGAGGTGGAGTTATACAGATGAAAAATGACGTTTTTGGCGCCAGAGACGGCCTCAATCGTTCGGGTAATAAGATCCTCCCGAGCCTGACAGAGCACCTGTATGGTGACGTCATCGGGAATCAGCCCTTCCTCAATAATCTTTCGGACAAAATCGAAATCGGTTTGAGAGGCTGCAGGAAATCCCACCTCGATTTCTTTAAATCCTAGATCGATGAGCAAGTCGTACATCATTTGCTTCTCGAGGGGCGTCATTGGCTCGATCAGAGCTTGGTTACCGTCTCGTAGGTCAACGCTGCACCATCTCGGGGCTTGATCGATCGTCTGGTCAGGCCAGGTACGATCTTTTAAAGCGATGGGCTGAAAGGGTTTATATTTCTTAAACGGCATGGCCCTAGGGGATCCTGCCGCGTTGTTTTTAACTGAATAGGTACTCATCAATTGGCTCTCATAAAAGAATAGAGGGCTTGCGGTTCAAGCAAGCATGTTTTCTCAATGCAGGAATTGGTAACGGCCGCCTACAACGGCAGTCGTAGTAGGCCGAGAAGAGCAAGCGTTAGACGCGGCGCTTTGCAAAACAGGTTGCTGCGCTCTATGTGAACTCCGTGCGTCATTGTTCTAGTAATGCCTTGGTTATGGATACTGAATCTCTAAAATATACTCTGGGAGCAGAGCCATGCCAACCCTCAGTCGATTAGACTCAGACCCGCTTTGTAACGGCGAGCATTCTCAACATAGTGCTTCGCGCTTTGCAGGAGCCCTTGCTGCTGCTCAGACGTTAAGGTCCGCACAATTTTTCCTGGGGAACCCATTACCAGCGATCCGTCTGGAATTTCCTTGCCCTCTGGAATTAAGGCATTTGCACCAATCAGACAGTTTTTGCCGATTTTAGCGCCGTTGAGCACAACGGCATTGATCCCGATCAGTGATTCATCACCAATCGTGCAGCCATGCAACATCACTTTGTGCCCCACGGTCACATGCTTACCCAGCGTCAGCGGCATACCCGGGTCAACGTGGAGCACTGAGCCATCTTGAACATTCGAATTTTCGCCAATAACGATCGGTGCGTTCTCAGCTCTTAAAACCGCGTTAAACCAAACGCTCGCACCTTTGCTCAAGGTCACTTGACCGATCACACTGGCATTATCGGCAACCCAGGCGTCTTCATGGACATCCGGCGTATCGTCGTCGAGCTTAAAAATCATGCTTTCACCTAGCTTGATGGCTTTTGGTCGAGCAAAATCATAGCACAGGGCCGACTGCAGCGCTCGGGGCCAAAAGGCCAATACGAATGAAGTCCCACAAAATCAGCGCCGTTAATCCCCAAATGCGATAACCTCGATATTCGTACACAGGCGCCATTTGCACCTCACCTTGCCGCTCCAATCGCTCCGTCGTCATTCTCGGATCATCCTGCAGCCAGGCGATCGGCACTTCAAACACCTCACTCACCTCACTGGAATTAGGCTTTAGCACCGTCGATTCATTCATCAGCGCTACAAATGGTGTGACCCACAATCCGTGTTTTGAAACCAGACCCGGTAACGGCGACACTATTTCGAGCGCCTCCCCCGGCACGCCGAGCTCCTCTTGTGTTTCTCGCAGGGCGGTGGCTTCCAGGCTCCGATCCGATTGATCTTGCTTGCCTCCGACGAATGAAACCTCGCCCGCGTGGGCGCTGAGCGCCGCCGACCTGAGGGTCAGCACAGCCCTAGGGTCCCGCCCAGACCGAATTAAAACTAGCACTGCCGCCTGCTGCCGCTGGCGGTGATGTTCTGGTACCGGCTCTGCCGTCCAGCTCGACAATCGGGATCTCAGCGTTTCAATCAAAGCATGCATCTCCATTGTGGGGTTTGCTTTGGCAACCTATACTCAGCGCATGAATTATTGCAACCAATGCGGAGGCTCGGTCTCCAAAACCGTCCCCGAGGGCGATAATCGCGAACGGTTTGTCTGTAGTCACTGCCAACATATTCATTATCAAAATCCAAGAATCATTGCGGGTTGTCTCCCGTTTTATGAAGACCAAGTTTTACTGTGTCGACGCGCCATCGAGCCACGACGAGGCATGTGGACATTACCAGGAGGATTTCTTGAAAACGGGGAGTCTATCTCAGACGGAGCAGTGCGCGAAACGCTTGAGGAGGCCAATGCTCGGGTCACCATCGATTCAATCTACACCATCTTCAGTCTTCCCCATATTTCTCAGGTCTACGTTTTTTATCGCGCTCAGCTGCTTGATCTAGACTTCAGTGCAGGGGAGGAAAGCCTTGAAACGAAACTCTTCAGGGAAGAGAACATCCCCTGGAGTGAGCTTTCTTTTGCTGCGATCGAGCAGACCTTAACCGCTTATTTTTCGGATCGAAAAGCGGGTCATTTTAGACTGCGGGAGGGCACCATTGATCCACGGGTCACAAGGACCTAGTCGAGCCACAGCCTCGCATTTTTGAAGATCTGAAACCACGGGCTCAAAGTGCCAATCTCGGGGGGACGGTAGGACCACTGGCTGCCCCGATAAGATCGTTCTGGATGGGGCATCATTGCTGTGACCCGGCCATCGCTGCTCGTGACCCCGGTCAACCCAGCAAGCGACCCATTCGGGTTTGCTGGATATCGCGTTGCAGGCTGGTGCGTATTTGAAACGAACCGCATCGCGACCTGATTCGACGCACCAAGAGCCGCTAATCCAGGCTCACTCATTGAAGCTCGGCCCTCCCCGTGGGAGACAACAATCGGCAGGAAGGCGCCATCCATATCACTCAGCAAGAGACTATTGCTTCGAAGGACTTCCACCATCGAAAACCGGGCCTCAAACTGCTCGGACCGATTGCGAAGAAAGTCCGGCCAACTTCCCGCACCGGGAATAATGGATTTTAGCTGAGACAGCATCTGGCAACCGTTACAAACTCCCAGACTCAATGTGTCCGCATTTGCAAAGAACCCCGCGAACTGATCCGAGACCCGCGGGTTCATTAGAATACTTTTTGCCCAACCCGATCCTGCGCCCAGCACATCCCCATAAGAAAACCCACCACAGGCCGCCAGGGCTTTAAACCGTGCCAGGGAGACTTCCCCAGATAGTAAATCGCTCATATGGACATCGATGGCATTGAATCCAGCCTCATTAAAGGCGGCTGCCATTTCAGACTGAGAATTGACGCCCTGCTCACGCAGGATCGCGACTTCCGGACGAGTATCACGACCCACCATGGGAGCCTGAAGTTGCTTCGCCAGAGGACTCGGAATTTTACAATTGAGTCCTGGATCATCATCATCGATGAGTCCGGCAAAGGCCTCCTCTGCACATTCTGGATTGTCCCTGAGCGTCTGAAGCTGGTAACTCACCCATGACCATTGCGCGGCGGCTTCGGCCCGGGACCAATCCAAAATCAACGAACCCTTGTGCACCATGCACACCTTCTGATCGAATCTCGGTTCGCCAAGGTCTAAGCACACCAACCCTGCACTGGCTGAACGGGCCTGCCAAGTCGCCAGCCCATCCTCAGCAACCTGCAGGACGACACCCACTTCTTCGTTAAATAAAAAAGGCAGGGGGGTCTCACTCTCAGGAATGACAAGATCAAAGCCGCAATGACCGGCGATCGACATTTCAATCAGGGTCGCCATCAATCCGCCGTCTGATCGATCGTGCATGGCCAAGACATGTGCTCGAAGCGCCTCGTCCTGCAGTAGACGCCATAGCGCCGAGAAACCTTCAAAATCTGCGACATCGGGGACAGCATCACTGATCTGGCTCGTGCATTGCTCTAAGATCGAACCGCCCATGCGTCTTGGCTGAGGGCCCAATTCAATGAGTACAAGACGACTCGGCTGATCAACAAGCACGGGCGTGAGTGTTTCATCGACATCAAGCACCGGCGCAAAGGCCGACACGATCAAAGACACGGGAGCCGTGACCGCGCGTTCTTCATCACCTTCTTGCCAGCGCGTCTGCATCGACATCGAGTCTTTTCCGACAGGGATACAAATGCCCAGCGCGGGGCACATCTGCATTCCCACCGCTTCTACGGTTTGATAAAGGCTCGCATCTTCGCCAGGGTGACCGCTGGCGGCCATCCAATTTGCCGAAAGTTTGACGTCAGATAGCTTGCCAATTTGCGCAGCAGCTAGATTGGTTAACGCTTCGGCCACCGCCATACGCCCGGACGCCGGACCATCGATCAACGCCAAGGGCGTGCGTTCACCCATCGCCATTGCTTCACCCACCCGGTCGTTAAAGCCCGCACTGGTAACCGCCACATCTGCGACGGGAATCTGCCAGGGACCCACCAACTGGTCACGTGCCACTAAACCTCCCACGCTGCGGTCCCCAATCGTGATTAAAAAACTCTTGCTACCGACAGTTGGGTGCCTTAGCACCTGCTTGGTAGCTTCCAGCACTTCCAAGTCCATAATCTGAACTGGACTCCTTCGAGGGGCAGAAACCACCGACTTATGCAGTCGAGGAGGCTTGCCGAACAGAATCGACATAGGAAGATCAACAGGAAGATCGTTGAGCAGCGGGTCGCGAACCTCAAGATGATGCTCGGCAGTCGCCTCCCCCACCACCGCTGCAGGGCACCGCTCTCGCTCGCAAAGCGCGAGGAACCCATCTAATTCACCCGGCGCAATTGCCAATACATACCGCTCCTGCGCTTCATTGCACCAGATTTCAAGGGGGGAGAGTTGGCGCTCGGCTGATGGAATCGATCGCAAATCAAAGGTACCCCCGCAACCCCCATCCTTCACCAGTTCAGGCAGCGCGTTCGAGAGTCCCCCCGCGCCAACATCGTGGATAAACCGAATCGGATTACGGTCCCCGAGTTGCCAACATCGATCAATGACTTCCTGACAACGGTGTTCGATCTCTGGGTTGCCCCGTTGAACACTGGCAAAATCTAATTCTGCGTCTCCGGTGCCCGACGCGATCGAGGAGGCTGCGCCGCCCCCGAGGCCAATCAGCATCGCCGGCCCGCCAAGAACAACCAACGCGTCTCCGGGTTCAATCGCTCCCTTAGCGACATGCTCAGAGCGAATATTGCCCAGGCCGCCAGCAATCATAATGGGCTTGTGGTAGCCCCAGCGCTGGCCATCGAGAGAATGTTCGAATGTCCGGAAGTAGCCCGCCAGGTTAGGACGACCAAATTCATTATTAAACGCAGCACCCCCAATCGGGCCTTCAAGCATGATCGACAGGGGCGATGCGATTCGGTCAGGCCGGCCATAGTCGCTTTCCCAGGGCTCGATCGCACCCGGAATCTGCAGGTTCGACACGGTAAACCCGGTCAGACCCGCCTTCGGGCGTGACCCTCGACCCACCGCGCCCTCGTCTCGAATTTCACCCCCTGCGCCGGTCGCGGCACCCGGAAACGGCGATCGGCCGAGC
>CAJYBS010000088.1 GCA_913064795.1 uncultured Gammaproteobacteria bacterium | reverse complement strand
TTCAGACAGACGGCTGCCTTATTGGAAAGACTCACACCGCGACTGCCTTGTCGGAAGGGGTTGCGATCGTGGCCGTTGGTCAAATAGGCAAAGCTAATGCCGGTCTCCGGGTCGGCCCAGGCAATTTGTCCACCAGCGCCGTTGTGTCCGAAAGCTTCAGGACTATTGAGATGGCCAAAGCCTCGCAGGTGACGGTTTGTCTCACCTGCGATAACGATGCCTAACCCGCGCAGTACATCGATACCGAGGAAAGGGTCTTTGAGACCTTCGGTTCGCACTCTGCGGGCTTCTAAGAGGGTGGCTTCCCGCCACGGCGTTTTTAAAAAGTGTCCTGAATTTTGATTGAATCCCAGCAGCCCCTGATAAAAGAGCGCAAGGGTCGCCGCGGAGGTATAACCGCCGCCACCTGGAATAGGGACCTGCCGAGTCTCAGCTGTGTTGAACCGTGTGATGGCCTCTTCAGTGACTTCAGTGATCGGTGGTGGTGACAGGTTCCGCGCGGCGTAGTCAGCCTCCGAAGGGCCATCCCCGACGTAGCTGATGTCCACAATACGGTGCTGCTGATGCTCTGGGCAGCCAACCCATAAATCGGTCAACGAAAGGGGTTCTGCAATGCGATCTTGGATCATTGAGGAGAATGTTTGCTTGTGAATGATCTCTAGGATCTCTGCCAAGACCCAAAAGCTCGAACTCGGATGGTAGGTAAAGGCTGTCCCTGGGGGCCAATCGAGGCGCCATTGTTTAAAGCGCGCTCGCTTCCTGTCTGGATCCCAGTAGTCTGTTGGTTTAAAAGGTGCGTTGGGAAAACCCCCGGTGTGCGTCAGCAGGTGGTGAACCCGGACTGCGGACTTTTCGCCGCCGGCAAATTCTGGAATCCAATCGCTAACGGGTCGGTCAATATCGAGATCTCCAGACTGGATTGATAGCCAAGTAAGGGCTGCGGTCATTGCTTTAGTGGCAGAAAAGATTGGGTAAAGCGCCGCATTGGTTGCATCACCAAACGTCTCAAAGACGATGATTTCGCCGCGATACGCGAGCGCAATCTGAACAGAGGGCAGGCCCTCTTCACTGACACTCCGCTCAGCTTTTTCAAACAGTTGCTGAAGGGCATCTGGATCGAGCGCCAGCGGCGCTGCGGTTTCGGTTTCTTTGAAGTCGGTCACAAGGGCCTCCGAGTCGTTTGCTGAAAGAGTACCACGGGGCGGACCGAGAGCCCTACGTCTTCGAGGTGTTTGTTGTGGCGTCGTCTGACAGGAACCCGCGCTGCGCCTTACCTAGGTTCGAGAGGTGCGCTCACGGGCGAACACGATCCTTATTGGATAATGCCTGGGGTGACTCGAATCAATCCTCGTGGAGCGATTCGATTGTCACGAAAAACAGACCCTACAATAAAAAAGGAGATTCAATGAGAACACTCAATACACAACAGTTGGAGTCGGTAGAAGGTGGCCTTGAATTGGTCGATGCGGCTGCAATGATCGCGTCGATTTCAAGTTTTTCGCCAGTGACGATGGCGTTTGGATATCCTATTGCTGCGGCATTGGTCACGATCGAAGTGCTGTCAGAGTAGGACGGCTGTCAAAAAAGGGAGATAACCTCATGAGACCGGAATTGACGGTTAATGACGCAAGCACTCTGAAGCTCAGCAGTCATTGAGACGTGGTTTGGAGCATCAGTTGAGTCTTTGGTTGTAATGTCGACGTCGAGGTGGTTTTGAGGCGCGCTTAGATCCTGAGGCAAAAGCGCTTTCGGAAAGTGCTGACTGCTTGGCGTTGTCTTTGTGTTGGTTGATGCGAGAGAAAAACGGGAGGCATTGGCTTATCGGTATCAGGCCGCATTCAGAGCGAGATACACGCTGAATGCGGCCTTGATTTCTAGGGTCTCAATGGGTCGGTTGATCATCAGCCAATCCCAACGTTGCATCAATCCGAGCCGCACAACGGTCGATTAACCAAATTCGCCAATGACACCAGAGATACTTTCTTTAGCATCGCCAAACAGCATCCGTGTGTTTTCGCCAAAGAACAGGGGATTATCGACCCCCGAAAAGCCAGAGGCCATTGAGCGCTTGAGAACGAAGACAGTGCGCGCTTGATCAACATTGATAATCGGCATTCCGTAGATAGGACTGTCCGAATCTTCTCGTGCGCTCGGGTTCACAACGTCGTTCGCGCCAATCACGATTGCAACATCGACGTTCTCAATGCGAGGGTTGATATCGTCCATTTCAACGAGTTGCTCGTAGGGGACGTCAGCTTCTGCAAGGAGCACGTTCATGTGACCTGGCATTCGTCCCGCTACCGGATGAATGGCGTAGGAGACCTCACAGCCGTTCGCCTCGAGGATCTTTCCGAGTTCCTTAACAACATGCTGGGCTTGCGCGACAGCCATGCCATACCCGGGCACGAAGCACACGTTCGAAGCCGCTTCAAGAATATAGTAAGCATCTTCCACAGAAACAGGTTTAACCTCGCCTTCAACCGCCTTGGCTGACTTCACAGCGCCAAAGCCGCTAAACAGCACATTTGTGAGAGAGCGGTTCATGGCCTTACACATGATGTTGGTCAGGATGATTCCAGAGGCCCCAACAAGGGCACCAGCCACGATTAAGATATTGTTGCCCACTGCAAACCCAGCTGCGCAGGCAGCGATGCCCGAGTAGCTGTTGAGCAAAGAAATGACGACCGGCATGTCTGCACCGCCGATTGGGATGACCGCCATCACACCGAGCACAAGCGCTAAGCCTAGCAAGGCGTAAAGATAAGGGGACGTTGCCGAAGGCTCGAGGCAGAACATCACCGCACAGGTAACAATGCCGAGCAAGATCGCAGCATTTAAGAATCGCTGCATCGGGAAAACAACCGCGGCGCTGTTAATGCGTTCGCTGAGTTTGCCGTATGCAATGAGACTACCGGTGAAGGTTAAACCACCGATTAGGATGGCAAGCACAATCGTCGCCGCTGTAAAGGTGGTGGTGTCGCTCGTGCCAAGGTAGAGCGTAGCCCATCCAACAAGCAGGCTCGAAGCACCGCCTGAACCGTTAAACAAGGCGACCATCTCTGGCATGCTGGTCATGGCGACCAAGCGGGCCGCCAGTGCGCCGACGACGCCGCCCACCAACATACCGCCTACTATGATTTCATAACTGACGACGTCAGCGCTGATTAATCCTGATACCACCGCGATCAACATTGCGGTCGATGATAAAAGGTTGCCGCGCTTCGCCGTCGCGGGAGAGCCCAACATCTTTAGGCCAAAGATGAATAACGCCGCGGCAAGAATGTAAGCTAGGTTTGCAATTAGATCGATGCTCATGATTGTGTGCTCCGCTTGCTTTTGAACATGCTGAGCATGCGGTCGGTAACGAGGTATCCACCCACCACGTTGACGGTTGCGAAGGCCACGGCCGCGCCTCCAAGCCAGCTAGCCATCTCATTGCTGGTCGTGCCGGCCGCAAGAAATGCCCCAGCCAGAGTGATTCCCGATATTGCATTGGCGCCGGACATTAAGGGTGTGTGTAGGGTCGCTGGCACCTTAGAGATGAGCTCAAAGCCTAGAAATACTGATAGAACAAGAATAAAAGTGAGAAATACAATTTCCATGATACTAAGCTCCTTCGCCACGTAACGATTTGATAGCCTCATTGACCAAGGCCCCGCCGTGAGTAATCACGCAACCTTGTAAAATGTCATCTTCCATATTGAGGTTGAAAGTTTTTTCCTCGGCATCCCAATACTCTGAGACCAAGTTCACTAAATTTGCTGCATACATTTGGCTGGCATCTTTGCAAACCTGAGCAGGCAAGTTCGACATGCCAATGATCGAGACCCCTCCAATATCAACAGTTTGGTCGGGAATTGAGCCTTCAACATTCCCGCCGGAGTCCACTGCCATATCAACAATAACGCCACCTGGTTTCATCGCTGCGACCATATCCGCTGTAACGATGCGGGGGGCAGGTCGCCCAAAGAGCTGGGCAGTGGTAATGACAATATCGGCTTGGCTGATAACATCTTTCATCCCGAGACGCTGCAACTCCAACTGCTCGGGGGTCAGCGCCATGGCGTAACCGTCTTTGGTTTGTCCTGTTTCACCCAAGTCAATTTCTACAAATTTTGCACCCAGAGATTGCACTTGCTCTGCAACGACCGCACGTGTGTCGAAGGCTTCTACTCTTGCGCCCAGACGCTTGGCAGTTGCAATGGCCTGAAGGCCAGCAACGCCAGCGCCAATGACAAAGACTCTCGCTGGACTGAGCGTCCCCGCTGGCGTCATCATCATCGGTAGAATACGATCAAGCTGTTGTGCCGCTAGCACCACCATCACATAACCCGCGAGATTCGCTTGGGAGCTTAGAGCGTCCATCTTCTGCGCCCGGGTTGTTCTTGGGATCATTTCCATACTGACGGCAGTGACATTGGCGGCGCCCAAGGCATCGACCAAGTCTGTCTCGTTGTAAGGATCAAGATAGCTGATGTGGATGGCCCCTGACTTGAGTTTGTCCACGTCGGCAAGGTCGGGTTTGCGTACACGCAGCACCATGTCCGCTTTGCCTAGCAGCTCGTCAGCATCGGAGGATAGGGTTGCGCCGACTGCTTCATAGTCAGTGTCCGCAAATCCTGAGCGCAGACCTGCGCCCCGTTCGATACAGACATCAATGCCTGCTCTTACCAGTTTCTTGGCTGCGTCGGGAATCAGCGCGACGCGCCGTTCACTCGCAAGAGATTCAGTAGGGACGGCGATGAGCATAATGTGGATCCTCTAAAATGACAGCCTTGCCTATCAGGGGGTCGAGTAACCCCGAGGCTGTGTCGTTATTGTGATGGTCGAACGCGGAAATACCCTGACTCGTAGGCGAAAAATAGCATGTTCTCCCAGGTCTTGCTAGATTTGATCCTAATTCGAACGATTTGTGTACTTGTGGCGTAACGATGCTTACGTCAAACCCTCAAAAAGGGTCAGAATTCGTCGTTTGATAGCTTTGCTTTAGTTCGCGCAATGTTAGCGCGGTGGTCTGTTCGAGGTTGATGAGAGGAAAACTATGTCTTGGGAGAAGGAAGTCGCTGAGATTCAAGCGCGCAAGGATCGATCTTTGGAGCAGGGTGGAGTTGAAGGCATTGCTCGGCAGCACGCGAAAGGACGTTTGACCATTCGTGAGCGAATTGACTGTCTCCTTGATCCGGATTCTTTTGTTGAGCAGGGACCAGGGGCCGGATTTGCGGAAAAGAATGATGAAGGTGACATTGAATCCTTCAGTCCCGCGAACTATGTGGTTGGGTTTGGTCAAGTTAACGGACGGCGACTGGTGGTGGGTGGCGAGGATTTTACACTCAAGGGTGGTTCGCCTAATGCCTCTGGCCTGCGTAAAAGCGTCTATGCGGAAGAGCTCGCGCTGCATTACAAGGTGCCGCTGGTCCGTTTGCTGGAAGGCGGTGGTGGCAGCGTGGCGCCCTCAAGCGGCTCAGGACCTAAAACCGTCGGTTCTCCAGTATTTTCAGAGCCCCGATTCAAAGTTATTGCCGATACGATGGGCGTTGTTCCAGTTGTTTCAGCGGCCCTAGGGCCTGTGGCCGGCTTTCCGGCGGGACGATTGGCTGCCTCGCACTTCTCAGTCATGGTTCGAGAGCTCTCTCAGGTGATGGTCGCAGGTCCGGCATTGGTGGAGCGAGCATTGGGTCGCGAGCTGTCGAAAGAGGCACTCGGTGGATATCGAGTTCATGAGAAAAGTGGTGTGGTGGACGCGGTGGTCGATTCTGAGCAGGAAGCTTTTGAAGCCATGCGGACGTTTCTGGGTTATTTACCGCAGAACGTCTGGGATGTTCCGAGCCGAGAAGCTTGTAGTGACCCAGTTGATCGCGCGGAAGAATCATTGTTGTCGGTTGTGCCAAAAGACCTACGTCGGCCTTTTGAGATGCGTAAAATCATCAAGGCGGTGATGGATCACCAATCATTTCTTGAACTTGCACCCAAGTACGGCCGGGGGCAAATCATCGGATTCGCGCGTCTTAACGGTCTACCGGTTGGGGTAATCGCGAATGATTGTCGTCATTACGCTGGCGCAATGACTGCCAGTGGGTCGCAAAAGGCGAAGCGAATGATGGAGTTGTGCGAAACGTTCCACGTTCCGATCGTTAATTTCTTAGACGAGCCCGGATTTATGCTTGGACCGGATGCTGAGGCTTTGGGTACGATTCGTTATGGCATGAGCGCAGTGGCCGCTGCGGTCCAATCGACCGTACCCTGGGCGACCGTTGCTGTGCACAAGTCCTTTGGAGTTGCCTCTGCCGCTCACTTCGCCCCGAACACCTACAAACTCGCCTGGCCCTCCTATGAGATTGGCGCGCGGCCGGTCCAAGGCGGGGTAGCGGTGGCTTTTCGTCGAGAAATAGAAGCCGCAGACGATCCCGAGGCCAAGCGGGCCGAGCTCGAGGAGAAACTCTTAAGCCAAAGGTCTCCGTTTCCTCTGATGGAAAGTTTTTCGGTCCATGAACTGATCGATCCGCGTCAAACCCGCCAAAAGTTGTGTCAATGGACGGATTGGATTGAGCCGACCCTCGAGGCGTTAAAGGGACCAGCGCTGTGGGGTATGCGTCCTTGAAGGGTTCAATGTCTTCTTTGTCTTTGGGGCTGGTACTGCTTGTTGGGTTGGCGCTGTTAAGCCCAGCATCCAGGGCGCTGGAGTCGCCTTGGGTGAACTCAGGAGAGGCCGATGTCAGGGTGTTGTCTCCTGCCGAGGGCGTCGTATCGAAAGGATCTTTGCTGGTCGGCGTCGAAATTCTACTGCCCGAAGGGTGGCACACCTATTGGCGCAATCCAGGAGATTCCGGAGAGGCCGTATCGTTATCGTGGCGAGCAGAGGGACTGACGAGTGCCTCACAAATCACTTGGCCAATTCCCGAGCGTATCCCTTACGGGCCCCTCATTAATTTGGGCTATAAAAACAGCGTTCTATTAACTCAGGTTTTGTCCTTTGGTGATTTGAAAGATGCGGAAGTGAT
>CAJYBS010000087.1 GCA_913064795.1 uncultured Gammaproteobacteria bacterium | reverse complement strand
TATGCAAAGAAACGTTGCTGGGCTCTTGGCTCATCATCTCCCTCAGCATGTCCATCGCGCTCTCCCGATCCCCCAAACTCACAAATTGTGCAATCTGAGCTTTGATCTGATCACTTGGGCTCATGGTGATCTGATCAAATTGGGCGCGTAACTGCGCCTCGGTTTGAGGCCCTTCAAGACTTTCAAGGAGTTGACCATCTTTTACAATTTTGATGGTCGGCAGGCCACGGACGCCGAGTTGTTGAACGATCTGGGGATTCGTCTGCACATTAACCCTGGCCCAGAATATCTTTCCCTGGTAGGACTGCACGAGACTTGAGAGAGTTGCCGTCAACGCTTCACTGGGTGCTGCGCCTTGTGCATAAAACTCAAGAACTACGGGAACTTGCTGAGACTTTTCAATCACCGTTGCTTGAAAATTCTGGGCGTCAACTTCAGCGACAAAACTGTCGCTCGCTTGGTTACTGATCGTCATGCGATGTCCTTTATCCGCTCGCTTAATGTTGAATGTTCAAAAATTTAAGGTTTGTAGAGAAGACAGGTAGCGCAAAGATCGACTGGCCTTTTCAAACAGACTTGAACGCGTTCCATTATAAGGAGACCCAAGCCGATGAGCTAGCCAAAGCGCATTGATCGCTTAAAACATCCATGAGGAAAAGGGAGGGGCAGCCACCTTCTGCAATGATTTGGGGAAAGCCCAACTTTGAGAAACAGTCGGTACCAACCAACACAAGGATAGCGCCCATCGGTACAGAAAAGGTCAGCTTTCGCCTGTTGAATTCATTGCACAATAGCATCTGTTTTGATGCCAGGGTTCGTTTAAATTGCCCTCCTTTTAGCTCCGATCGTCTGGGCATTAAGAATGCGGAACCCTTTATCGCTAAGGAGAAATCGAAATTGGAGGCAGGGCTGTGTCTCTCTGAGGACCCTGTCTTTTTAAGCGCTTTATATTTCGGAGGGCTTTCTCTTTCCGAGCGCTTTATCTTTCCGAGCGCTTTCCCTTTCCAAGCGCCTTATCTTTCCGAGCTCACTGACTCTGTAAGCGCCTTTCTTGCAAAGCATCCCTCGAGCGCTCGCCAGTGGCTGACTGTATCAACGATCAAGTCGGAATGAATGTAAACGGGAACAGTGATGAAACCCATCGTGACCCTTGCGCCGTCCTCTCGCCCGACGCTCTACTCGATGGTCTTGTTTGGGCAGCTTTGTTGCCCCCTCTTAGCCGATAATTTTCAAACCGTCTCGTTTAAGCGCAACCGCTAGAATTCGGCTTGAACCCAGCGGACTAACAGGCCCTCGGTATAACACTTTACGGCCTTTACTGACTAACCAGGTATCTGAAGCTTTGATGTGTTGAATGGTCATAAACCGGTCCTTTTATGCTTTTTGTTAACCGTCCTTTTCTTGTAAAGCGTTTTGCTTTTAAAGCGTTTCACTTCTAAGGCTTTTTACCTCTAAAGCGTTACTTTGACGGAATTCTCTTTAGCTGGAGTTTTGCTTACTCGTTTTTGCTTGCTCGTTTTTGCTTGCTCGTTTTGCCTTCAGATCGTCTACCGGTCCAATTGAACCTTCGGCTGACTTAATCTTTAAGCGGAGAGAGATTAAAACACATGATACTGTTTATGTATACAGTATGTATAAAAAAACAGCTTTAGACTTGGATCCAGTCGAAACCGTCGTTCTGAGAGGAGATTGTCAAAGTACCAGACCAATTCTTTAACGGATCCGAGAGCGCTGCTTTGGCAAGGTCTGGGTGATTATTCTTTTGACTGATATGCGAGACCACAAGATGACGCAGACGCGTCAAATTCAGTTGCGTCAATAATCCTGCGGCTTGATCGTTCGAAAGATGCCCTAAATTTCCTGAAACCCTCTGCTTAAGGGCCGCAGGATAAGGCCCCCGGCTCAACATTCCAGGATCATAATTACACTCGAGCAACAAAAGATCACACTCTTTATAGCACTTGGCAACATGAGCACTGACGTGTCCTAAATCGGTTAACACGCCGAGACGACAAGGACCTTCACTGAACACATATTGACACGGCTCCCTCGCATCATGGGGAACGACGACAGGCTCGACAGTCAACCCTCGAATCTTAAACCGCTGCTCATAATTCACCGGATGAACAGCCTCAAGCGCCCCGAGCCGCTTATGATCGAAGGTGCCCGGAGTCATATAGACGGGAACTTTGAACTTTCGAGAGAATTGGGCGACGCCCAAAATGTGATCCGCATGCTCATGGGTAACAATCAGCGCGTCAATATCGAGCGGCGTCAAATCGAGTTTTGCTAACCGTCGAGCGGTTTCTTTGAGACCGAACCCTAAATCAACGAGTACGCGCCCCTCGCTCGCCTCAACTATGGTTCCGTTACCTTTGCTACCACTTCCTATCGATGCAACCCGCACGAATCAGGTCGAATATTCTTTGATGATCTTCAGCAGACGCTCTGCAGCCAGCCCGTCAGCAAAACCATCGCCCTGAAGCACGGTCACCAAAACTTCTCCATCCATGCTTTCTAAACGAACCTGATAGAGGCTTTCAGCATTTTGTGCCTTCTCACCCCCTGAAAAAATCTTCCTAAAAAAGCCGGGATTGACTTGGTGAGTTGGCTGGTAATAGACGAAATAAGTCGCTTCGCTCCGGTCAATATCGTTGACGGTGATATTGGCGGTCTCCAAAGCGTCACCCACCGTCGCCCAGGCTCGATTAAAGTCGAGTTTATAGCGTAACTCTGGCTTATATCGATCAGGAATCAAGCGTGTCCGCCCCTCAGTCAAATTAGACGCCATCATGCTCATCGTACCTTGGCTGATATTCTCACCTAGATAGTAGGCAATGCCTTTCAGGACTTCTCGCTCTAACGTCAGATCATCGGAGGCACCTTTCCATATCATATTGTCCAGCCGATAAGGTGCGTCGGCTGCAACCTGCCGCTGTTCGATATACAGTTCGGTACTGCCACTTCGAACCCCTGGTTCCATCTTCAATTTAAATTGGTGCAAGTTCACGTTTCGTGTATTTCGAAAAACGTTACCATCTCGAATACTTTGAAACGTATCTTCGGCCGAGCCCTCCCGAGCCGTTATCCATCGACTGGTTAAAACGCCTGTGGCTGGGTTTGCGGATGCGACTTCTAAATTGTTTGCTTCCCAAAACTGGACAACCTTTGGCCAAACGACCGATGGCGGAATATCCAGAAAAACCCACTGCTCGTCATCGAGCTTCTTAATCACAATCTGATCAACCCCGTAGCGTGTGCTCAAAGGCTCAGGCCGTCTGAGTTCGTAATCTATGTCGCTGAGTCCTCGGGGGTCTTCAATCTCCGGAATCGGCATCATTTCGACGTAACCAGGCGTTGCAAGTCCCAGTGGCATTTCTGTGGGCGCGCTAGATCCAGTCTCTAACCGAGTGACCAGCGTGTCGTTACCAAACCAACTGCAACCCGATAATATCCAAAGCGCAAACCCTATCAATCCCAATCGCATCATTGATCTATCCCCGCTTGCACCATCGCAGCTGCCACACTTTGATGATGCACTTTGCTTAAAGAGGTTAACGGTAACCGAATACCTTCTGGAATTCGCCCCATTTGCGCCAAGGCCCATTTCACAGGGATTGGATTCGCTTCGAGAAACAACTTTTGATGAAGCCCCATCAGCGGTGCATTCAAGGTTTCTGCCAAAGTACGATCTCCCGAAACGGCAGCAGCCGACATCAAGGCCATCTGCTCAGGCACCAAATTTGCGGTGACGCTGATGGTTCCATGACCGCCCTGAATCATCAATTCACAGGCAGTCTCATCGTCACCGGAATAAATCATAAATTCATCGCCGCAGAGCGCTCGGATTTGCGCAGCCCGCTCTATGACACCAGTCGCCTCTTTAATACCAAACACTTGCTCAGTTTTTGATAAACGCTTGACCGTCTCGGGTAACAAATCGCAACCCGTCCGACTCGGAACATTGTAAAGAATTTGAGGCAAATCAACCGCTTTTGCGATGGCCTGGTAATGAAGCACCAGCCCTTCCTGCGTGGGCTTGGTGTAATAGGGTGGCACCAGCAAGCAAGCATCGGCACCGATTTCCTTGGCGAAACTGGTGAATTCAATGGCTTCCCGTGTTGAATTGGCACCGGTTCCAGCGATCACGGGCAGGCGCCCGCGGGCGACTTCAACCACAGTCCTTACAATTTCGCAGTGTTCTTGGGGCGTTACCGTTGGAGATTCGCCGGTGGTGCCAACGGGTACAATGCCTTGGGTTCCACTTTGCACATGCCAATCAACCAAGCTATCCAGGCACTCCCAATCCACGGATTCGTCCGATTTCATGGGCGTCACCAGAGCCACTATACTGCCGCCAATCATAAGTTTAGGTTCCGCTAGGAAAGGGCCACATCATAGCCATGCTACAACAGTCCTACAACCTGATTTGGCCTGAAACTCCGCTAAGCTCTAGGCCAAGCGCCAATCAGCGCTTTGATTAAAATAGCCAAGGGGATCGCAAAGAAAACGCCAGCCAAACCGAACCAGGACCCAAAAATCAACACCGCCAGTATAATCGCCAAAGGATGGAGGTTATTGGCTTCGGAGAAGAGCAGCGGGACCAACAATAAACCATCAAGCGCTTGAATCACTAGATAGCCGATCATGAGATAGAAAAAGTCCCCACTCAATCCGAACTGCATCAGCGCGACCACAACAACAGGAACCGTGACGGCTGCAATCCCAAGATAAGGAATAATGACCGAAACCCCGACTAGAAACCCGAGCAAGGCTGCGTAATTGAGATCAAAGAAGGCAAAAAGGAGGTAGGTCACAAGACCGGCAATGATTAATTCAACAAACTTACCCCGAACGTAATTCTCCATTTGTCCGCTCAGCTCGTTGCCGATCCTATCCATCAGTGGTCGATCTTCCGGCAGAAACCCTAAAAAATAGTCCAACAACTGCTCTTTATCTTTTAAGAGAAAGAAAACTAGAATTGGGACCAACAAGGTATAGGCTAAAACCGTCAACAAAACCGGCAGTTGGGATAGTGAGGCCGATAAAAACCATTGGCCCAGTTCTGCCGCCTGGTCACTGAGCAAATTCACCCAAACCGAAATCTGTCGCTCCGAAATCAGCAAGGGAAATTGTTCGGGTAACAGCCCTAGAGTTGTCCCAAGTCTTTCGCTTAAGCCTGGCAGATCGTTGTATAAACTGCTCAATTGTCGCCAAATTCTCGGCATCAAGAAAAGGAAAAACCCTACAAATCCACCCAAAAATAACAGATAAGTAATGATCATCGACCAACGGGACGGGATACGGGCACGCTGCAGCTGATTGATCACGCCCTGCATAACGTACGCCAAGACAACGCCCGTCAGAACGGGAACCAGGACCGAACCCAGCATAGAAAAAAAGAGCGCTATTCCCAATAATAGGAATAACAAGATCAAGGATTCTTCTTGAGCAAGGTATCGTCCAACCCACTTTTTGAAAATCTCAATCATGGCTTGGTTCCTCAGGTCTTTTTGATCCAATGCCGATAAATACCAGACTCATCTGACTGTTCCAATAAAACGTGACCACTTTGATCCGCAAAAACCTGAAAATCCCTCACTGACCCCGCATCAGTCGCTTCGATCAGCAAAATGTCCCCCGACTCAAGCTTGTTCAGCCTTTGCTTTGCCTTGAGCAGCGGCATGGGACAATTTAGGCCCTTGGTATCGAGCAAAATAGGTAATTTCTCGTCGGTCGGCATGAGCATTCTTCAGTTGGCTTTTCCAAGTATAGCAGTCCAAAGCATCCGAATCAGGTTGAACTCCTGACCCAACCCCTGCGAACATACACACATGAGATTTAGGGCTATTTTTTGCTGCTGCGCGATCCTTTTTGGGTCTGGGAGTGGCCTAGACATCCGAGCGGAGCTGAACCTCCCTGAACTCGGTGGCGCCAGCCCGGCCGCAACTTCTCTGACCTACGAACACGCACTCGGCCAAAGGTTCCTCCGTGCGGTGCGCGCTCACACACCTCATTTTGATGACCCCCTGGTTGTGGACTACCTCGAACATCTAATTTTTCGATTATCTGAGCACAGCAACCTCAAGGACCGCAGGCTCTACATTACGCTGATCAAAAACCCAATGATTAACGCCTTTGCAGCACCAGGAGGCGTGATCGGAATCAATCACGGACTATTCCTTCACGCTGAAACTCAGCACGAGTTCTCAGCGATTCTAGCCCACGAGCTCGCTCACCTGAGTCAACGGCACTTTGCCCGGGGTATAGAGGCCAGTAAACAAGCTGGAGTCATCTCCATTGCTGGACTACTCGCGGGCGCTATTCTCGCAGCCACGGCGGGCAGCGAAGCGGGGCTCGCCGCGATCACCACCAGCAATGGATTAGCGAGCGCCCAGCAATTGAGCTATAGCAGAACCAGGGAGGCCGAGGCAGACCGTGTTGGCATCGCCACTATGATCAGAGCCGACCTTGACCCACGCGCCATGGCCTACATGTTTGAACGGCTGGATCGATTGAATCGAACCAGTGCGGAGCAGGTCCCTGAATTTCTCCGGACCCACCCCGTGACCAAAAACAGAATCAGCGATGCTTATAACCAAACCGAAAGTGTCACTAAAAAGAAATGGCCACCCAACCTCGACTATCAGCTCATGCGAGCCCGAGTCACTGTACAACAAAGCACCCAAACCCAGGGCCTCATCACGCAACTGACCTCCCAGCCCAGGGCGGAAACATCTGCCGAGCAAGCCGCCGACGACTATGCGCTGGCCTTAGCCTACATCCAGGATCGGCGATTTGAAGCATCGGCACGACGACTCAATTCCCTCAAGGACCGATACCCCAATCACATTGCCTTCGAGGTGGCGCACATTGAGCTGCTGGCAGCTCAGGGAAAGATCAAAACAGCCCTCGCGAGTGCTGAAAAAGCATTGGTGATCAGTCCGGGAAACTATCCGCTATCAATGCTCTACTCATCATTATTAATCAGTCTCGATCGCCCAGAGCTCGCCAGCGAG
>CAJYBS010000086.1 GCA_913064795.1 uncultured Gammaproteobacteria bacterium | reverse complement strand
GCCACACCGTCGATGGCCCGGCGGTCTGATACAGATAGCCACCGCCGAGGCTTGCAGCGGCCGCCACAACCAGCCCGGTCGCACCAAACAAGCCTTGCCCAGCGGCAAGCGCTTGCTCTCCGCTCGCTTGACCGACCGCGAGTTGCGACGCAGGCATGCTCACCGCGTCAAACACCGCATGAATGATCAGCGGTAAGCAGATCCACCAAATGGATTCAATGAAGGCATAGCTGATGATCATCAGCATGGCGACGCCGAGGGTCTTCACCAAAAGCAGCAGAAGGTTTTGTCGCGCCGCATATCCTCCGGCATAGGGCGCGATGAAGATCATGGGTAGGGTGAAAAGGCTCATGGTCACACCAATGTAAAGTTGGCTTGCTCCAAGATCCGAGATGAACAGCGCCCAAATGGCATCGAAGGCGCCTACCGCTAAATAAAAGGCAACGCCCAAGGCAAGGCAACTTTGCATTGCGGGGCGCTTGATTAAGGCGCGCATTGGATTACGAAGGGGGGATTCGCTGCCCGGAATATCCACCTTGAGTACGAATGGGAAAACGATGACCAAGATCGCGGTCAGGCAATAAAAGGGCAGTGAAATACCGCCGATCTCAAACAAGACCGAGGCGACAATGGGCCCCATTAAAAATCCCACCATTTCCCATGCGGCGAGACGTCCGAGCATCTCTCCTGCTTTGTTCGGATTTAAGACGAAGGCTAACCGGCGCATTGCGGGGCGCACGGCGCCGGCCCCAAATCCCAATAAAACACGCGCCAAGATCCAAGCCGCCAGAGAGTCTGCAATGCACATCCATCCTGCGCCGAGAATACTGAGCACCATTCCGAGGCGCATCAAGAGTGGCCCGCGGCCGAGATCCGCCAATCTGGACAACGAAATTTGTGCGAAAAAACCAGCCAAAAAAGCAGCCGCTGTGATGACCCCGATCTCGAATTCAGAGAATCCATAGATTGAACGCAGCTGGGCGAGCAAAGTAAAAATAGCGGCGTAACCGCTCATCAGCACTGTGCTCAAAAGGTAAAGTGGTCGCAAGGTGAAGATGTCCAGAGCGCAGAGCGGGTTAAGGTTTGTGCCAGCGAATGCAGCGCGGCAGTTGGGGCCCGCGGCGGGCTCAGAAGACCGCTGTTTGCAAGCTCAGAGTATTATTCGGATCCATTGGCAGGATGCAACCTTTGATTCTAGGCGCCGTTTTTGAACCTCGTTTCTATCCTGCTGAAGGTTTGTAGGGTAAACACCGAAGATTTATCCGGATGGCGTTTTAAGACCTGCCCTTCGCTTGAGCGCCTGTAGCGCAGTTCTAAAGAGTAGTGGCACAGCAAATCCTTTGCCGACGCTCTTTGAGGAACCGTTAAGTAAGATTTTCTCGCGTAGGCCAATGTCCGTCTTTGCATGAAAAAGAAGATTGGCAGCTCTTGCGAGCCCCTCTCGAAGGACCGGCACCACCCAACGATACTGGGGGAAAAGCGTTGTCATGATGGTTGAGAGCCAAAGGCTGCGGATCAGCAAACCGGCCTCCATGGCCAAAACAATATCGTCGATCTCAGTCTCACGAAATTCCCTCATATCCATGCCCGATTCGATGCAGGCATCGCGATACCCCTTGGCCAGTGCACGGCGGTTTGCGAGGGAGGGGTATTTTTTAGAACGGGGCTCAGGGTCGTGCAGGTAGCAACCGAGGTCAGCGGCGGCGGGCAGTCGCATGACGCGGTCATAGTCGATGAGCACCAGGTCAGGATTGGCTGAGGTACTGGCGCTGCGGATCATGGTGTTGTCGTACTTGAGGTCTCCATGACCCACGACCAACCGCCCCATCAATGAATTGGGGTCAAGCAGAGCAAAGATGGCTTCGCCGAGCTGAGCGACGCCTTCAACATCGCCTTCGGTCAAGTGTTCGGTGACCAGTATATCGATGAAGGATCTCCCAAATCGTTGATAGCTACCCAACTCAACAATGCGCTGCTTGGTGGTTTCGTTTTCTACAGAGTCGATGGCGACCGCTTGCTCATCACGCCCTAGTTTCTCCGTAAGCCCTTGATCGAACCACTGAGAATCTAAGCCGTGCAGCTCTCCGACGGCATTGCCCAAAGCAGCCGCATAATGTCGCGCCTCGGGTCCGTTCATCAGCGTGGCGTCACCGACGCTGCCTACGATAAATTCTGTGATGCAAACATTCGGCGCGTCCATGTTGTCTTGATACAACAAACTTGCATGTCGAGGGTGGGCGCCCCAGGCCCGTTGCGCTGCGGCAGGTATCCACGGGTCGGAAGTTTTAAAAAAAAGCTCTATTGCTGGGTCTTCACCATGGTTGCCCGGCATTCTAAGTAACAGTGGCAAAATGCCTGAGCTGTCCGCCGCAACTTTAAAAACGGCGGCGCCTGAATAACCCCCGGTCAGAGCGTCGACCCTGATCGCTTGTTCGTCAACTGCGCCCCATGCCGGAAAGATATCGCTCAGGAGTTTTAGGATCGCTGTCGTGTCGCCTTCGGCCAGTCTGGCTCGGTCTTCGTCTCTTAAAGGAACATTATCGCTCAAGGTTATTCTCCTGACTCATAAGGAACAGTATTACGGGGCAGTGCGCATGTAAATGATGGACAAGCACGGCCTCAACCGCAGTGTCGAGGCCTCAAGCTAACGTCTTACCCCGAGTTGGAGGTATCAACACTCCAGTTTAAGCCCCTGTTGTCTGAACAAAAGATGCTGCCTTCTAACCCGGTATCGGTATCGGTATTGGCGACCGACAAACACACTCGATCGCTTGCTCCTGAACTGGAGGTCTGCAACTCCAAGGCGGTGGTATAGCTGCGCTCGACCCGGTCACTTTCGAGCGGTAGCCTGAGCCTGAAAACCCGCTGTCTTGGGGATCAAATACGCGTGTCCAGTTGGTGGCGACATCTGATACTGTGATTGATCAGAGAATGGCAGTTTTAATTCAACCTGAAAGAATAAATGTATTTTGAACAGAAGAACTGGCGTTAATCTCAGCACGAGCGCTGGCTTTGGGCGGCAACTATAAGCTAGCTGTAGAGCATGTTTCGTTACCGACGGAAAATTCGTAATAAAAATAGGAGTAAAACCGCAATCTAAGAATAGCGAGCGCGGCAAATGCGATAATTTGAGTCCGTCAATTTTTGGGTTTTCAAACGAAACCGCCCCTGTTGAAGTGATAGCATCGGGGAAGGTTTAAAATAGGCTTTCAACGATCTAGCCCTGTGCGGGGTGCTGACCACCGCGTATCGTTGCTCGGTAAAGGCGGTTGCCTTCAAGCGGCAACAGTGCAATGTTCTGTATCAAGGTGGGTTGACTGGCGAAACCTACCTAACACAGTCGGCATTTTAGGCGGGAGTTGTCAGAGGGTCGCAGACCCTCGCGCTCAGGCGCCATCAACACAATGATTGGGAATCTAAACAATGAGTTTCAACGGTATTTTAATTGCTAACCGGGGCGAGATCGCTATTCGAATTACTAGAGCGGCCCAAGACCTGGGTTTACGCACGGTTGCGGTCTACTCGGAGGACGATGCATTGAGCCTGCATACGCAGATCGCAGATGACGCTGTTGCCTTAGAGGGGATTGGTGCTGCGGCCTATTTGAATATGGAGGCGGTTATTGGTGCCGCGCAGCAGGCCAACTGTGATGCCATCCATCCTGGTTATGGTTTTCTGTCTGAGCAAGATGCCTTCGCAGAACGCTGCACGGAAGCCGGGATTAAGTTTATCGGTCCCAGCCCTGCGCATTTGCGTTTATTTGGGGATAAAGCCCAAGCACGAGCGGCGGCGGTCGCGGCTGGGGTGCCGGTTATGCCCGGGCTTGATCGTGCGGTGACTTTGGCCGAGGCGGAGTCCTTCTTCGATGACCATCCCGAGGGCATTATGATCAAGGCGCTTGCTGGTGGGGGCGGTCGCGGGACCCGGGCTGTAACCCAAAGGGAAGACTTAGCAGGGGCATTTGAGCGCTGTCAATCTGAGGCGAAGGCGGCATTTGGTCTTGCTGATGTCTATGTCGAATGTTTCATGTCCCGCGCTCAGCACGTCGAAGTGCAAATTATTGGGGATGAATCCGGCGCGGTCAGTCACTTGGGCGAGCGAGAATGCTCGGCCCAACGGCGCAATCAAAAGGTCGTAGAAATTGCACCGGCTCCGGCTTTAGATGAAGCGCTGCGAGTTCGAATCATTGACGCTGCAATGACCTTGGCTAAGCAAGAACAGTATCAAAGCCTCGGGACGTTCGAGTTTTTGGTGGATGCTTCCGGAACCGGGCCGGAGTTTGTTTTTATTGAGGCCAATGCGCGGCTGCAAGTCGAGCACACGGTCACTGAAGAAGTCACTGGTGTTGACTTAGTTCAGAGTCAAATTCAAGTGGCGATGGGCGCATCGCTTGCCTCGTTGGGTTTGAGTGACCCGATTTGGCCCCGGGGTTTTGCCATTCAAGCGCGGGTCAATATGGAAACCCTGCGGGGTGATGGCAGTGTGTTACCCGGGTCGGGCACGCTCAACGCTTATGACCCTCCGAGTGGTCCTGGGGTCAGGGTCGATGGCTTTGGCTATGTCGGTTATCAGACGTCCACGGCCTTTGATTCGCTGTTAGCAAAAGTCATTATCTCGCACAAAGCCCCTGATTTTTCCGCGGTCTGCGCAAAAACGCTGAGAGCATTGGCAGAGTTTCGTATCGAGGGCGTCAGTACCAACACTGAGTTCCTGATGAATCTAATCACGCATTCTGATTTTTCAGCGGGTGAGATCCACACCCGTTGGGTTGATGACAACCTGATGACATTGGCTGCGCCGTCCGAGGCGCGAAGGCGTTTTGTAAGCCCGCAGGCTGCTCCCGGGGGCGATGGGTTCGCCGGCGCTAAGGTGGATACATCGGACCCGCTGGCACTGTTTGCGCACGATGCTGATGTTAAAGCCCGACAGAGCACCGTCCAAGAGGCTGCGCCGGCGCTGGTAGGCCCGAACGGCTCGACCCCCGTGAGCTCGCCGATCCAGGGCACGATCGTGAGTATTGGTGTCTCGGCTGGCGATGAGGTCCGGGCTGGGCAGCAGCTGGCGGTAGTAGAAGCGATGAAGATGGAGCATGTGATTGCAGCTGAGCATGACGGCATTGTGCGGCAGGTCACAATGGTCGCAGGCGATGTGGTGCGTGAAGCGTATCCGATTGTCTTTGTCGAAGCGGCGGAAGTGACCGGCGGTGTAACGGCTGAATCAGAAGTCATTGACCTCGATCATATTCGTGCTGATTTGAAGGAAAATTATGATCGCCATGCTTTTACCCTGGATGAAAATCGCGCAGAAGCAGTCGCCAAGCGACATGCCCGGGGTGGACGGATGCCGCGACAAAACATCCAGGAATTAATGGATGAAGGCTCCTTTAAAGAATACTGGCCGCTGATTGTTGCGCGTCAACATAAGCGTCAAGACATCGAAACCCTTCGCGAGCGCACCCCGGGCGACGGTGTGGTGGCTGGCACAGGCACGATCAATGCGGATCTGTTTGGCGATGAAGCCGCGAGGGCCATGGTGGTGCACTATGATTATACGGTTTTGGCAGGCACCCAGGGCGCTCGTAACCATTACAAGCAAGACCGGATGTTTGAGCTGGCCTTGAGGTTTCGTATGCCGATCGTTCTCTTTGGCGAGGGTGGGGGGGGTCGACCCGGTGATGATTCCACGGGTCCTGGTGTTGCCTTTGATACGCATACCTTCACCCAGTTCTCGCAGCTCTCAGGCGCGGTACCGATGATTGGTGTCAATCATGGACGCTGTTTTGCTGGCAATACAGCGCTGCTGGCCTGTTGTGATGTCATCATTGCCACGAAGGATTCCACCATCGCGATGGGCGGGCCGGCCATGATCGAAGGTGGTGGTTTAGGGATTTATACCCCTGAGGAAGTCGGGCCAATGTCGTTTCAAGTGCCCAATGGCGTGGTGGACATACTGGTTGAAGACGAAGCCGAGGCGGTCCGTGTGGCCAAGCAATACTTGTCTTACTTTCAAGGAAGAGTCGAGCAGTGGGAGGCCCCGGATCAGCGCAAGTTGCGCCACATCGTGCCAGAGAACCGGCTTCGGCTTTATGACATGCGTGAGGTTATCGCGACAATCGCGGATGAAGAGTCGGTCCTCGAGATTCGCGAAGGATTTGGCGTCGGAGTGATCACTTGCTTCATCAGGGTTGAAGGACGTCCCATGGGCGTGATTGCAAACAACCCGCATCATCTAGCGGGTGCGATTGACTCTGACGGTGCCGATAAAGGAACGCGGTTCATTCAATTGTGTGATGCGTTTGATATCCCCATTCTCAGTCTCATGGATTGCCCTGGAATGATGGTGGGCCCCGACGTCGAGGCGACCGCCTTAGTCCGGCATTGTGTACGAATGTTTAACGCCGGGGCCAATTTGACCACGCCACTGTTTGGGGTGGTGGTTCGAAAAGCCTACGGACTGGGTGTGCAGGCCATGTGCGGGGCCAGTGCGTTGGTAGGTTTCTTTACGGTTGCCTGGCCGACGGCTGAGTTTGCGGGGATGAATATCGAAGGGTCCGTGAAGCTTGGATATCGCAAAGAGCTAATGGCCATCGAAGACCCTCAAGAACGCGCGGACGAATTTGCTCGGCGTGTGGACCGGGCCTATGACTCGGCGAAAGCCGTCAACGCGGCAGCGGGTGGTGGTATCGATGATGTCATTGATCCGGCAGAGACCCGGTCTTGGGTTGCCGAGAGTTTGAAGCGCCTTCCCCCAAAGCCTGTGCGCACCGAGAAAAAGTACCCTTATGTAGATACCTGGTAGAGCCTTTGAGGGCTCGTCGCCGAGAGCGTTCCGGGTTTGACGCGAGTTGAAGCAGGATAGCGATCGAGTCGAGAGCGTTTCGAGTGGTCAGAAAATCAGGCAGTTGCGTTATAAGAAACCGGCTGGGGTTACAGTGAGCCCCAGTGATTGGGGGGGGAATCGTCAGTCCAATAACGAGGATGTGCGACCCCTCATGAACGGGCAGCGCTAGGCTGCCCGTTCATGTATCGATCAAGC